>NZ_CP063787.1 GCF_025860405.1 Tolypothrix sp. PCC 7712
TTACATTCGCTTCACTTCAAGACTGCATACCCCGCATCCTGCTGGGAGCTACATAACAGTAATCCATCAAATAACAGTGATATTACGGTTGAATTATCCCAAAATTTAGCCAAATTCATCAAATCTTTAGCATTTTTACCTATTCAAAAGGCTTAAGTTAATTACTTAAGCCCGATGATTACCCTGCCCAACCTTAACTTTATAATTGATTCTTCATTCAGTATGCGTTTTCACAACATTAGTCTGAGTTTCCTGGCTCTGGTTATCGCCACGGCTTCCACTCCGATAAATTTCAGCCTTTGGGCCTCACCAGGAGAATTACGAGTACTAGCGCAAACACAAGCGGATCGCAAAGCCGAAGCAGACAGGTTGCTAAAGCAAGGTAAAGAGCAGTATCAAATCAGTCAATTTGAAGCTGCATTACAGTCTTGGCAACAAGCGCTGATTATCTATCGAGAAATAAAAAACCGTCAAGGTGAGGCGGATACTCTGCGTGGAGTGGGGGCTGCTTACTATGAGCTGGCCGACTACACCAAAGCGATTAATTACAACCAGCAGAGTTTGCTGATCGCACAGGAAATCAAAGACCGCTTAGGTGAGGGGCATACTCTGCGTGGTTTGGGAAATGCTTACTTATCCTTCAGAAACTATGCCAAGGCAATTGATTGCTACCAGAAGAGTTTGGCGATCGCGCGGGAAATCAAAGACCGCCAAGGCGAGGGGAGATCTCTGGGCAATTTGGGAATTGTTTACAAGAACCAGGGAGATTACACTAAGGCAATTGAGCACTACCAGCAGAGTTTAGTGATGGCGCGGGAAATCAAAGACCGCAAAGGAGAGGAGAATGTTCTAGGCAATCTAGGAGTTGCTTACTATGAGTTGAGAAATTATGCTAAGGCGATTGAGTATCAGCAGCAAAGTCTAGCGCTCGCGCGGGAAATTAACGACCGCAAAGGAGAGGGGCAGTCTCTGGGTAATTTGGGACTTGCTTATTCTGATCTGGGAGAATACGCCAAAGCAATTGAGTACTACCAGCAGAGTCTAGTGATCGCGCGGGAAACCAAAGACCGCTACACGGAGGGGACATTTCTGGGTAATCTGGGAAATGCTTACGAATCCGTAGGAGATTACACCAAAGCGATTGAGTACCACTCCTCAAGTTTGGCTATTGCTAGAGAAATCAAAGACAGAAACGGGGAAGGGAATGCTCTGGGCAATCTGGGAAATCTTAACTATTATCTGGGAGAATATGCCAAGGCAATTGATTATTACCAGCAAAGTTTGGCGATTAAAAGGGAAATCAATGACCGCCTAGATGAGGGAGCAGTTCTGGGCAATCTGGGAAATTCTTACTTCTCCTTGGGAGAATACACCAAAGCGATTGAGTCTCACCAGCAGTATTTGGCGATCGCACAGAAAATCAATGACCGCAAAGGGCAGGAGAATGCTCTAGGTAATCTGGGAAATGCCTACTATGCTCTAGGGGACTACCCTAAAGCCATTGAATACCACTCCTCAAGTTTGGCGATCGCACGGGAAATTAAAGACCTCAAAGGGGAAGGGCAGTCTCTGGGTAATCTGGGAAATGCTTACGATGCTCTAGGAGACTACACCAAGGCTATTGAATACCAGCAACAGTATTTGGTGATCGCGCGGAAAATTAAAGACCGAAACGGAGAGGGGAAAGCTCTAGGTAGTTTGGGACTTGCTTACGATGCACTGGGAGACTACGCCAAGGCGATTGAATATCAGAAGCAGAGATTGGCAATGGCGCGTGAAATCAAAGACCTCACTGGAGAAGGAATAAGTCTGAATAATTTAGGATTAACTCTCTACAAAGCAGGCAATCTCCAAGAAGCTGAAAAAACCCTCTATACTGGCATTGAAGTTTGGGAATCTCTTAGAGGAAGATTGGGTAAAAATGATAGCTACAAAATCTCAATTTTTGAGGTTCAAGCTAAAACTTACCCCATACTGCAACAAGTCCTGATTGCTCAAAATAAAACTAAGGAAGCTCTAGAAATTTCTGAGCGGGGACGTAGTAGGGCATTTGTAGAGTTATTAGCTTCTCGCTTTTCTAGCAAAACTACAGGACGAATCCTCGAAAATCCTGTTGATCAACCTACAATATCCCTACTGCAACAAATCGCCAAACAACAAAATGCTACTCTGGTTGAATATTCAATTATTAATGGTGAGATCAAAGTTCAGGGTAAACCACAAATTAAGGAATCAGAACTCTACATTTGGGTAATCAAACCTACAGGTGAAGTTACCTTCCTGTACGTTTAAAATAAAGTCTTGAAATTTCAGAGACGCAAAAACTTGATTTTACGTGTCTATCTCCAGAATCTGGAAAGAATAAAGTCCTAAACTTTGATGAAGAGAAATGCTGAGACTACAGAAGTCTAAAATAATAAAGTCTTAAAATATTGCATAAATCGAAGCTCGGTATAGCATTTATAGCTATTGTGTCGTTTCCAGAGGAATTTGAAAAAATGCTTCGGCTCTCCAGCCCAAAAATTGCATAAACAGCAGATGGTGAACAGGACTACAAGTGCTTTGGGGTTGCAGTAACTTAAACAACCAACTTTTCTGAGGATTCGGCAGTTCAAGTGGACATTTAAGTTGTTGTAGTAAATCTCTACAGTAGTGCTGCTTAAGCAAACTTAATAACTCCATCTCCCTGTCCCGGCGATTTTTGTTAGCACCAAGTTTTTGAGAGATGAGATAAAAATATCGCTTTAATATCGATTCCAAGCAATTAGAGTTATAGGGCTGATTCAGCAACCAAGCACTATCAGTCGCAAGGGTTAACAAGACTTGGTGAGAAGAATTATTGAGATTAACATCTGTTGGTGAGGGAATTGTTTGTATTACCCTGTTTGCAGAGACAAACTCATAGACTGGTTGATGCCTTCGTGGATTAAGATCACTAGATACCAAAAATACTTGGTGAGTGGGGCAGACTTCTACACCAGGAGCTTGATGAAGTCGATGCCAGTAAGGTTCGCCAAATTCTTGCTCATCCTCCACAGCACACAAAGGACAAAATCTTAGCGAATAAGGAAATGGAATAGCAACCTTGAACAATCCAAAGATTTGATAGAACCATGAACCCCCAGAATTTCTCATTAATTGTAGGCGGTAATTTTGTTCTTCCGGGTTAAAAAAAGGACTGTACAGGGGAAACAGAGTATGGCGATTGACCAAACGCTCTACGGTATAACGATGTCCTTTAGGCAATACCGCAACTAGCCTATCGAGATTCCAGGGTAAATCAATTACCGCCTTTGCTGCATAATAACCTTGTAATTCAATGGCTACAGCATTTTTACTCGGATACTGCATATAGTCGTGGTAACGTCCGCACATACTGTAGAGCAATTCATCTCTAAAAGGGTCGGGAAATAAGCCAATCATCCAGAAATATCCTCGAAAAGATACTCTGTTGCCGCTTTAATGAATCCTGCTCGTTGTAACGATTCGTAAGCACCAACCTTCTGCTTGACTCCTGACGCTACAATCTCCGGCAGTCCTGATTCATCAGGTTTCACAGACTGGCTACCAAAAGATGTTGAGGGTTTAGCGTGTGGCGGTTTTTTAGGGCAACTGTCAGCTTGTGAATTAGCAACAGTAGACTCATTAGGAGTGTTTTCTTTTACACTACCATTGATAACTTGTAACGTTAATTTCTCAGCAGCTTCTTGAAAGTAAGGTTCGATATCAACTAGATATACATCCTCAAACTTCTGCAACTCCACTTTATCTCCTCGTTTGAGAGCAGAAAGGACAGGAGCAGCCAAGCACAGGCAATCTTTGGCAACAGAACGAATAATAGCTTCTGTTACCTTTTCCTTACCAGTAGTAATAGCTCGAATTTGAGCCAACATATAAACCTTAATTGCAAAATCAGTGATACCTTGTGTTTCGTAATACAAAGTATGTGCCAGTTGAGGGTTGAGTGGACATGGGTAAAGAGTATATTGATACCGCCACAAAGATTCTATGAAGAACTGCCAAGTATCATTCTCCGGCATGGGATGCCAAAGTAAATCACCCTGTCCTGTTCCCCGGCGCATTTGCCGAAACTCACCACTGAGAACAGACCAAGCCTTATAAGTGCCAACTAAAACAACGGGTAAGCCAATTGTGTTGATTAATCCGACGAAGAAGTTGAGCATTTTCTTGTGTCCGCCGCTCTTGGCTTCGCTCAAATTCTGGAGTTCATCAATTACCAGCACTCCTAAACAATGAAGTGAGGCAACCCGCGCCATTGCTGGAATTAACTCATCTACAGTTCGCCGTCCCTTGCCGGCGTAGTGCTGGTAGTAAGAAGTGTCAAGGAGATCATCAACTGCTTGAAAAAAGTTCAAGCACAATCCCTTGATAGAACCATCAAAAGGGCAATCGAGTTTTAGCCAGACAATTTGTCCTAGGGTAAAGTCACGATTGCGGTAATAACTGTGATTAATTACTTGGGGGTAGAGTTGCAAAACCGATTCAACGGCTGTTGTCTTGCCTACACCACTCATACCAATTATGGTAAAGCCATTGGCAGTAGAGCGTAAGCGACTAGGTGGTACTTGGTTAGTTACAAGAGCTTCTACCTTTTGGCTGATATCATGAAAGAACTCACGGCTAGCAGGGTTGCGGGCGCGATACCCACTCCGAATTAGACGAGCAAATCGCTGTTCTAAATCTATGTGTACTGGCAGAGGTTGAAAAAATTGCAATACCTCCTGAATTAAGTGCAGACGCTCGTGATTAGGTAGCAATCGCTCTTGTGCATCATATCTGGGAAGTAAAGACAGCGAAATGAAGGCTTGTTCTTCGGTTAATAAAGGGGGCAGTGCCTCAATTAGAGGATTATCACGGTAAATAGAAATTTGTTCGGGATTATACTGGGCAAAGACTTCTCTACCCCGAAACACTAGCAGATGTGGCGAGTGGGCTGGCTCAGGAGTCATTATTCCAACTCTCCTCACGTAACCGACGCAATTTATCAAAGGGTTGTGGGGGTGGAACATACTCCTGTTCTTCACCCTCAAGTTGACTATCTCTAACTATGGGTACGACTCTTTGGGCGTTGTCAGATACTTCTGGTCTAAAGTAGTCTGCTCCACTTAGCCGCTCATGGTCACGCTCCAGTTGCCGTGACGAGCGAATATTTTTCACCCGCTTGTGAGGATTCAGGTCACAACGTGCCGCCTCAGTTTGAGTGCTAGCTTCACAAACAATTTCCTCGACAGTAGCATGGAAAACCGCTTGACTCCTTTGACTGCGGGTTTGAGCAACTTGTTGACGTTGTTGTTTTAATGCCAAATAATCTGTTGCTTCGTGCCAATCCCGTCCAGTGAAAGTCTTCGATACGGGCAGAAGATGGCAGACTTCCATCCGTTTACCACCTTCATTACGTAAATAGATGGTATCAATTTGGCGCGGGTCATAAGCAATCGAGAGCTTCCATCTACCTTCTAATCTGGCTTTGATAAACCATTGCTCTCGCACTGCCAGTTCACAAGTATAAAACAGACCGCGATAGTAAATTCCTTGATGGGTGACAGAGGCACTGTCAGTTGGTAATAAATTTAACCTGACAATTTCTCTTGGCATTACCCTTGGACAACCTTGATTTTGAACGCCCCAGTGCCATAAGTTAATCGGATATGGTTCAACACCATCTGCAATCATATATTCATTTGCTGGATAAGTATCCAATCGATGTTGATTGTTATGGTCGAGGATACAAAGCAGCATCAACTTGCGAAACTGGTTAAGATCCAAAACAGCATCTAATCGATAATCCTTGTCACCCCGTTCGTAAGTTTGATGAACAGCCCCAGGCATCCAATGTATCAGCTTGTCATTACTGAGTCGAAAGTAACGCTCGACTATAGGTTTCCAATCTGGGCGAAAGGGCGGAGTATTGTCTACTCGAATACCCAAAGCATTTACTAGATTATTAGCATTGTTACTGAGTAGTTCTCCCCGGTCAGCCAGGATAGCTTCTGGTAGATGATGACTAGGCCACTGAGCCTCAGTGATCTCAATGCCGTATTCTTGGCAAAATTTCACCTTATTTGCAGTGGCATTTTCCAGTGCTAACATTGCTCCCAACCAACTAGGGCCTTCCAAGCTGACGCTAAAACCTACAATTAAACGGCTGAAAACGTCAACTACCAGATAAATCACTGGGCGACCGATGAGCCGATTTCGGTCTAATGAACTAACTAAATAAATGTCGCCAATAGTCGCATCAATTTGATACAAGCTGCCGGGGCCACTGGCAATGTTGGTCGCATTTCCCGTAACAGCACGATGACGAAGATTAAATCGATGTTCGCCGACACGAGATTTGAGTGTGCGGCATAAATCACGGTCTTTTTTGTACCAGTAGTAAAATTGAGCGTAGGTTGGCAGTTCCTCGGCAGGCGGTAAGATTGGCACTAACACACCGTTAATCGTTTCATATCCCTGATGAAAAAATTTTTCTAGGGTTAGTTGATAACTTTGCTTGAGTGTTCTCCCACTACGGGTTTCATAAAACAGTTGAATCCCTCGGCGAAAATATTCTCTGACTTGTTGGTCAACATTCACACCTATTGCTTGCTGTTCTCCCAGTGTGAGTTTGTTTGGACGACCTCGTTTACGGTGATTGTTCTGTCGCAACTTCCCAGAACCACCGCATTGGTCAAAGCGAGGAAGTAAGGCATTTTTTACTTGTCCACCTTGCCAATAACGCCGTAAGTAGTTGTAAATAGTTGCTGATGTTCGTCCTGTCTTGACAACGGTATCTGCAACCAACCGACCGCGAATAGTCCGAATGAAGATTTGCTCACCTTTTTCAATCAGAGGCTCAATTACTTGCCAAGCCTCATCGCGGTGCTGTTTATGCTTTTCATCAATCTCTTCTTCCTTTTGCACCCATACGACATACGGGTCAACTTCTAAAATCTGGACGGCGTTGGCTGCCAAGGCAATTTCTATCTCTGAACATTTTTGCCACATTGGGAGTGCAGTGGTATTGTTCAGTTCAATGGTAACTACATCATTGTTGCCCAAATTCAACCACAAAATTCTTTCAATGCGATTGCATTTGCTGTCGTCTAGCCATTCTAGTAGCAGATTTTTGCCGAAACTCATCCTACTTCTCCCATTTGTAATTCGGATACTTGAGGTGACACTTTTAACAGCAGCAGTGGCTCTCGTGGCTGGATTGCTCTATTCATATCGACTATCCAATGTCGGGACGCTAGCAAATGACGAGCGACACAAAGGCTTGTCCCTGGTGGTAAACCCAATTGGTTGTCACAATCAGTAGTAATTGCTGCTAATGGAGTATCAGTTTGCATCACCTGTTGAGTTAGCACATAGCTGATTTGCTCAATCTCTATTTCTGTTAGTGATAGGCTACTGGGGTGGCGAAATGGATGTATCCAAGCGACGTTATCTGCAAATGCTTTACTGATTTCATTTTCTGTGACAATTCCCCAGCTAATTCCTCGTCCTTGCCAGTAAAGACGCTCTATCTCCAATTTTTCTAATACTCGTGCTGATGACAATTTTTCTTTTGGTTTTACTGTCCGAGCTTGTTCTGTGACTCCTATTGATTGGTTAACTGTCACTACAAAATCCGTTGTCATGACGATTGGGTCTTTTGTTCGCGGATTGGCTGGGTGTCGGATATTCAATTGCTGGGCAATTTCTTGTGTCTCTTCTAAAGGCAGTAATGGGTACTGTTCTCGAATATCTGCGACTAACACTGACCAATCAAGAAGATAAAAGTAGCGCAGCTCTAAGGAGCTAAATAATTCATGGGTGAACGAAAAAAAGTGTGGGGAAGAAAAAACGAGTTAGCGTATCATTTACGCTAACTAAGCTCTGACTGATGTAGATGTTAACTCTTACTTCGATATGAATTATTTTTGAAATCTTGCCGCTTCTTCAACTAGGTCATTGAGTCCTAGCTCTAGTGTATGAAGCACCTGGTTTAACGCTTCGATTTTTGTCCGATTTTTCATCATCTCAACTGCTTTTAAGAAAGCTGGACTACCTGCTTTACCAATATATTGATGACAACTTTTATTACCATTTTTGGTAACAAAGATAGGTGATCCTGATTGCCACTTGTAATACCAATAAGCTCCGCCCTTACCTTTGGCGCGGTAACGAACAATCCAACAACCAGAAAAAGCTACATCACTCTTGTTAAGAGTAGAGATTTCTTGGTTGATTTCTTCTCTTTTGGCAATTAAAAGTTCTACTCTGTGTGCTAAATCTGAAAGACTCTGTTCTCTTGTTTTGACCACTATTAAATACAAGCTTAAAAGTCCAAGGTTAGCGTGAATCTTACACTAACTTAATTTGATTGTAAGATAAGGATGACCAAAAATTTGACCATCGCTCAGAAGAACTTAAATATGCTGCCCTAAGAGCCATAACTCCTTCGGCTCCAAAAAAAGACCAATGCATACCTGCTTGTTTTAATCTTTGTGTAACCACACGCCGATTAGAACTTTCAACAACTCCTGAACCAATCATTAAACCAGCTTTTAAATAAGAGCGATAATCAATTCGACTTTGATTATTAGTTAAATAACGCTCTAAATCGGTAATTGCTTTGGTTAAATCTTTCTTCTTTTTTGGGAATTGATGACAATTTTCAATTACTGTAGTCCATTCAGATTTCTTCAGTAATTGTTGTTGGGTTTTCACCCAATCTTTTTGAGTGTCTTCTTTATTCGGATAAGCGGCTTTCGCCACTGACCACACATATTCTGAGAGATGAAAAAAGTCGAGAATTTCCACCGAACCTGGAAATTGTTCTGATGCCATCGACCAAATCCAATGTGCGCCATCACCAATCACTACAGTTTTTGTGGGTTTTGTAAGAGCTACTTGATGATATAAATGGGAGACTCTATCCCTAAATTCTCTCCGCGATTTTAAAGTAGCTACATATTCCCTTTCCCGGATCACACCTCTTTTTTTACCAACTTTTTGATGGTCTTTACTCCAGAAAATTACACCAACTTTTGCTTCTTTATATCCTTGTTTTTGATTCAAGGGAGTCATGACTCCATCAACTCCCACATATAATAAATCTGGTGGCTCATCCTCTAAATTAGGGACTTCAAACTCTGAAGAAGTGTCTGGCAAACATTCTCCATCGAACTCTTGTGTTTGTAGTTCATTTCCGATTTTTTCTACTTGATTAGCTAAAGTTTTTTCTGCTAACTCTAACGTTGTCCATTTTTGAAACAAGGAGTGAGAGTTAGGAAACTCACTACTGATTCCCAAAGCGCAGGCTAATTCTAATACCATTGGTAGCCATTTATCTTTTGGTAGACCTAACTCTTCATCAACCTTGACCTTAATACCATCTCTTGTAACGTAAGCTCTACGTACAAGAACCATTTCACCTAATGGAGTGTAATATCTTTTTTCTCGTTTAGTTCTCGGATGTGAGTATTGGGCTTCTTTTTCTTCTATTTTGGCTTGAAATAAGCTTTTTTGCACCTCGTTCCCTAATTTTAGCCACATACTGTAGAATTCGCGCACAAATTCTTCTAAATGGTTCCACTCCGGTAAGGAATTGAGTGTGTCATGAATGTGAGACAGAATTGATTGGAGGTTGTTCATGGGTAGTTTGGTTGCATCGCATCAAGAGCTATGTTAGCGTATTAAATCCGCTAACTACTCTCCCACACCTTTTTTCGTTCACCCGTTACTAACACAAAACTGTTGTGGGATGGAAGGTTTTGGACATTGGTCAATTTCGGTGAGACAACCACAACACTCTTGCCGGAGATTGGGCAACCAATGCAATTGCCAACAGGCTTTTTTCTTCAGTTACTTGAGACTGGAGCTATCAACATCAGTGCAGCATCCACTACACAGACAGATTCAGCACAAGTGCGTTCAGTAATGGATGCGGCTAGTCCTGCCCATCTTAAAGAAGCCAACCGCAGATTTCATTTAGTTCAAGCGTATCTTGAACACCAGCCAGATGTATATAAAGACATTGCCCTTCGCACCTTGAGGCGCTGGGTCAAGCAGTTCCGTGAGGCGCAAGCCAACTACGGCTGCGGGTATGTTGGTTTGTTGCCAAAAATAGCCCAACGAGGCAACCGCACACCCAAAGCCCCAACAGCCACACGGGAATTACTCGATACCTTAATTACAGAATATTTTGAGACACCCAGGCTTGCACCAGCCCTGAGCGTATATCGGTCATATTTACAAGCTTGCTCTCAACAAAACATTCAACCACTTTCTGTACGTACATTCTATCAACGCCTCAAGCAACGCCGCTCACCCACTCAAATAGAAAAACGTCAGGGAGCAAAAGCCGCTTATCAACAACAGCCTTGGCTATGGGAGCTAACCCTGAGTACCCCCCGACATGGAGACCGTCCCTTAGCTATTGTCCACATCGACCATACCCAGCTTGATATTGAATTACGCTGTTCAGCTACAGGGCGTAACTTAGGACGACCTTGGCTAACTATGTTGATTGATGCTTACTCCCGCAGCATCTTAGCAGTTTATCTGACGTTTGATGCCCCAAGTTACCGCTCCTGCATGATGGGATTACGCCTACTTGTTCAGAGATTTAGTCGCTTACCACAAGCAGTGGTAGTAGATGGAGGAAAAGAATTCAACAGCGTCTATTTTGATACTTTATTAGCACGTTACCACTGTATTAAAAAGACTCGTCCTGGTGCTAAACCCCGGTTTGGTTCAGTAATTGAACGATTGTTTGGTACGACTAATACTGAGTTCATCTTCAACCTACTAGGAAATACTCAAGCCAGCAAACAACCACGTCAACTGACCAAAGCTATCAACCCCAAACAACTTGCTGTTTGGACACTGGCTTCTTTGTACACCTACCTAACCCAATGGGCTTATCAGGTTTATGACCAAAACGAACACACAGCTTTGGGCATGACACCACGAGCCGCTTATGCAATGGGACTCATTGAAACAGGGGAAAGGGAACATCGCCTGATTCCTTACAATGAAGAGTTTTTGATGATGACCCGCCCTAGTACCAAATTGGGTCATGCGTTAGTGCAGCCTGGAAAGGGAATTAAAGTCAACTACCTCTATTACTGGAGTGATGCTTTTCGCAACCCGGAAGTAGAACGTACCAAAGTCAGTGTTCGTTATGACCCATTTGATATGGGGGTAGCTTACGCTTATGTCCAAGGACGTTGGGTTAAATGTATTTCTCAGTATTACAGCACCTTTTCGGGACGCTCAGAAAAAGAACTATTGCTGGCATCTCAAGAAATCAAACAATTTGGGAAGCTAACGAAAACAAGAACTTCAATCTCCGCTAAACGGCTGGCAGACTTTCTTTTCAATGCCCAAGAACATGAAGCTTTGCTATTGCAACGATTACGTGACCTAGAGGGAAAACAGGTACTTGAAGCCATAGCCACTAAGTCTAAAGTTTTGCCGACTACAGAAACAATCATCCCCACAGAACCAAGCCCCCCAACAGAACTAGCGACAGTGATAGAAACTGTGGAGATTTCTCGCCTGCCTGTGTTTGAGGAGTATCGTTGATGGAAAACTGGCTTCATGGCAACCTGACAGTTGCAGCCAATGAAAAGCTAACCCGCTTTAAAGAATATGCAGTGTCCCACCCGCAGTTAGCCCTCTTTTGTCACTCTAGGCAGAGGAAAAGTAGAAATCAGGGTGAATCAGGGATATAAAAATTGAACTGGTGAGGCTATAAATAATAGATTGAAGTTTAAAAAAACCCAAAGCTAATTGAGGAATAGGAAAAACCGTTAACCAGGGATATATCAGATTAAATAAAGTAAAAGGTTGAATAATCAAACGAAGATTGTTAAGAATGTTCTTCCAGCCATTTCCATTATCCCACCAAGGATGTGAAACAAATTTTGACTCTCGTTGTGATGGAGACTGAAACAGTTGCTCCGAATGCAGACTAACCATTAAATAAGCACTGCAAATAATTTCCCACCATCGCTCAATATCTGGGTAGTGAGTCAGGCGAAAATCTGACCAACCTAATTCATTCTTACTTTGTTTTAACCCGTACTCGACCCAAGTTCTTAAACCGTAAAAATTTCCAACTTCTCTTGGCGTAATGTCTGGATATTTACTCATCACATACCAAGTAGTGTTATCAGGCAAATTTTCTGGATCTGTAGTAATTTGCCAATATCTAAGTTCTCCACGTTTTCCCGGAATAATTTCTCTAATAAATCGATTTTCCCGACTCAAGTCAGAGAATACCCTTTGAAACTTCTGCCACTTTAAATATTGAATATGTTGTCGTGGAAGTATTTCTACATAATGATTTGACCGAATCGCTACTATATAGTTCAAGTTTAGTTCATCTAATACAGATATGAAATTCTTACCACTCTCTCCATATAAGCTATCTGCAAGTACTAAGTTGAATTTAAAACCCATTGATTGTAGCTTTTTTATCAGTATTGCTGCTATTTCTGGTTTAGTGCGGTACTTATCTCCTGCCTGTAATCTTTCCCTGGGTTTATACACTTCAAACAGTAATGGAAATGTCATCCCACAGAAAACACCATATACTGTCACTGCCACAATTCCATTATCTGTTTTTCCCAAATTTCCTATATACTGCCGTTTCACATAATCTGTCTTGCTCCCTTTCTTTTTATCCCCTGTCTCATCAATAATTAAAATGATTGGTCTACCTTTTAGCACTTGTAAAATTAACTCTAACCTTAAGGTTCTTAACTTTTCTATATCCCAAGGTGATGTAGTTAGAAAATGATGCAACCCTTGCTGGTTATCTAATCCTACGATTTTTGCTATTTCTGGCAATGTTTTACGTTTTAGATCAGAAATGCAGCCTACATGGAGATATTTAAAAGCCTCGAAACTCCTAACATCTGGAAACAGACTTTTATACCACTGGCAATATTCGTCCACAAATTTGACTGTTGGTGCGGCTGGACGGGGCTGTACCATGCTCTGTGTCTTGGTTCTAGCATTTTTACCTTATTATACTACTGCCAGAGTGACAAAACAGGGTTAAGAGTTGGTTAGTTGAGCAATAGCAGCACAGAGCAATACCTACCTTCCCGTGTAATACATGGTTAAGCGGTAGTTTACCCGCGTATTACACGGTGCTATTCTGACTCGGACTGTGTAATACTTGGTAGTTTGTTATTTCTCACAATTTTTTCTAAATAGTCTGCCCTAGTCAAACCGTAGCATTCTGCCACAATCCCTAATGCCTTCCAGGTGTTGTCAGTTAATCTCAAGGAACGTACTTCTCGGTAATCATCATTTTTAAGCGCGAACTTCCCCTGGATATCCCGTTTGAGCGTCATATTTCCGTGTATTACACCGTTTGATAAACTTCTATCTTCCCATGTATTACACGGAAAAGCGAGTGATAGTTTTCATTTTATTACTCAGATATGTTTTATGAACTATATCTTGGCAGCCTATATGGTGAAGAATAAAGTGGCAGTTGTTGCCACTTTATCCTTCAAGTAACACTTAAACCTTTATGGCAAAAAGAAAATACAACCTTAGCTCAATTAGTCACCAACAGCCGCGAGTCAATAGGCGTTAGAGGTCGGGGAATTAAAGTTACTCACAACCCCAATCCAGCTCAAGTTAAACAACGCTTTCAACGACTTCACGAATTATTAATTAATCCCATTGCTGACTTGCTACCAAAAAATCCTGATGACCGTGTAACATTTATACCCCAATCATCTTTATTTCTTGTTCCCTTCGCTGCTTTACAAGATAAGCAAGGTAAATATTTAATTGAAAAACACACTATCCTCACTGCACCATCAATTCAAGTATTAGATTTAACTCACAAACAACGGCAGAAAGTTTCTGGTAATCAAGCCCTAGTTATGGGTAATCCGATCATGCCTAGCGTTCCCCCTAAAATTGGCGAAGCACCGCAACAATTACAAAATCTACCTGGTGCGGAAACGGAAGCTAAACAAATAGCGCAACTGTTAAACACCAAAGCCATCACAGGTAAAGATGCAACCAAAGCCGCATTTATTCAAAAATTACCGCAAGCGAGATTTATTCATCTAGCTACCCACGGCTTACTTGATGATTTTAAAGGTTTAGGTGTCCCCGGTGCGGTAGCTCTCGCCCCTGATGGTAAAGATAACGGCTTGCTGACTGGCAATGAAATTTTAGATTTAACCATCAACGCCGAATTAGTTGTATTAAGTGCTTGCGATACCGCCCAAGGTAAACTCACCGGCGATGGTGTCATTGGTTTATCTCGCGCCTTAATTTCTGTCGGTGCGCCCAGTGTGATTGTCACACTATGGTCAATTCCCGATAGTCCTTCGGCATTATTAATGGAGGAGTTTTACCGCCAGTTACAGAAAAATCCAGATAAAGCACAAGCACTGCGTCAAGCGATGTTGGTAACGATGAAACAGCATCCTCATCCTAGCGCTTGGGCTGCATTTACTTTGATTGGGGAAGCTGAGTGAGAACTCCAGTTATTTGGTGTCGCCAGCTAACGACGTTTTTGCGATCGCTATATCCTGACAGTGTTTGTCAATATTCACAGCATAGTGTTGGAGACACTGTGGCGATCGCACTGTGAAAACTCAAGCCAATAAAAACACTTTAAGAATTATTGGATTTCCCAGCATTCATATCAGCTAACGCTTGTGGAAAATTTTCCATAAGCGTTTAAAAGAATAATTTTGTAATGTATGCGAAAATATCTTGCCAAAACGTTTATCCCAAAAATTATTGATAACTGGCGCTGATGCGATCGCCTTTTTACCCTCAATTGCAAATCTTGGCTTAATCAACCCACATCAGCGCCATGTTTTCCAATACTTGTGGAATTTTGTATTCTTCAATAATATGCACTGCAAAATTACACAAGAGAACTATGCCAAAAAATTGGGCATTAAAAGTAGATCAGTATTTCAATGCAAATTCTAACTGCATTGTCGCTACCGCCCATGTAGACACCTTTCCCACTGACCTTCCATTAGAGCCAAATATCAGAGAACCTAACCGCAAAAGTTCCACTTACAGACAAATCTACGACTCATTGACCACTGAACCCGAAAAATTCTTTGAGCGGCATAGCGGAATCGTGCTGTGTGCAAATAAGGTTAAGCCTAACAGTAAAAAGACACAGCTAGAGTTAGAAATCCTTGAGGCACAAGAAGGTGGTAGCGATGGCATTATTAACGGGGGGCATACAGTTTTGGCTTTTCAACAGGCCAGAGGCTACAACTTTGACCTCTCCAAAGCCAGGGTTAAAGTTACTATTCATATTGGGCTAAGTGAGGATGAAGCCAAAGATATCGCTTTAGCATCCAATACATCTGCCCCAGTGGATGCGCGCTCAAAGGTAAACGCTAGGGGTGATTATAAATTCATCAAACAATTTCTAGCGCAACTAGAGCGTGACCAAGAAACCAAATTCCGCATCGCCTATTACCAAAACCAAAGCGGTGCGCCCAAAAGTCCCCAGTGCAACGTCAACCATTTAATTAAGCTGATGAACTGCCTGGATAGAAACAAATACAACCCAGACGCTAAGAGCAGAACCAAACACCCACCTGTGAGCAATACACCTTCATTGAGTGAAGCGGAAAGACAAAGACTATCGAAATTACTGCCGCTACTGCCAAAAGCATTGTGGATTGAACAACAATTGTTTAAGACTATTGAGGAACATATCACCAAGCCAAGAAAGAAAGGAATCATTGACTTAGCCTCAATTGACCCACGCAAGAATACGCTCTTGCCCGATAGCCGATATTCTTTTGGGTTTAGCGCACCTGCTGATATTGCTATGCCCATTGTTGCTGCTTATCGAGTGTTTTTGGACGAACAGTACAATTGGATTATTCCTTTTGATGAGTTCGCTCTTGATTTTCTGCAACATCTGTGGATTAACTATTACAGGAAATACTTGGTGTCAGAAAAATTAGCCGGGAATACAGTTGGGACTAAAATCTGCCGCAATCCGGTAATTTGGGATAACCTTTATGTTTCAGCGCAAAGTTACTTGAATCAGCAGTTGATCAAGATGGTTGGCTCAAACACCAAGCGCGAAGATTTGAAACTAGTGAATTGATTACTATGGTGGAAAGCGTATTGTTAGACTTCGATTGCAAAATGCGCTTTCCAAAAAAGCATCACTTCAATGCAAATTTCATAATTATGAGAATTTTTATTATGGGATGGAGTAGGAGTAAGCAAAAAGTAAGCAGTAAGTTGTGTTAACTGCTCAAAAGCCTTATTAATCAAAAGTCTCTGCAGGCATTATTTCGCACCTTTCTTGCCCGGTCGCGGCTCAGTAATGGCTAAGATAAGAAAGAAAAGAGACTTAGCTAATAGTTACAAACCATTGCCAATCAAAATAAAAGGTGCCCAGTAGTATGGGTGTGAAAAATTACGTTCGATTTGGTTGGTTCTGGGAGTTACCCCTGGTTTAGGTTGAGGAACAATCCCACCGCGTGGATCGGCAAGATTTCTTTTGTTGGAGTCTTTACTATGCAGTAAGCTGAGTTGGGCTTGACGCAAAGCTTCTGCTTTTGTTATGGGTTTCTCGGTTGTGCCCTTCGCTAAGTTACTGTAGAAATTCTTCATCAACTCGCTAGTGCTTTGATCATCGACAAGCCACAGGGAAGCCATGACTGCTTTAGCACCGCGATTTAAGAAGTAGTAAGATATACTCGAAATCTCCACACCGTCTTGCATAGCGTCACCGAGGGCTGTTTGGCAAGCACTCAGTACTACTAAATGCACATCACCTAAGTTTGGTAAGTTTCTAACATCATCAACAGTAAATTTTTCACCCGTTCCCAAGAGGATGAACGAAGCTAAAAAGTTATTGGGTACAAATTGACCGTGAGTAGCAATGTGTAAAATTTTGCGCCCATTCAAGCGATCGCGCAACGCTGTGCGGTTAAAATCTTGGTTGAGAAACTCTAAACCCGGAAAAATCCCTTTGCTATTCTTGCTGTTTGTTTTGACTATTGCTTGCAATTCGGTTGGCACATTTGGTAAGGGAGGAAAGCCAGCAACAGCATTTGATAATCCTAAAGCTAAAACCGGGTTATTTTGTGTGCCGATGGGTAGGCGATCGCTTGTATCTGTTAACTCCGCAGATAGCACAGTGGAAATGTTGTAATTTTCCACCAAATATTTTTTACCATCATACAAAGCACTCATAGGAATATAGCGGGTTACGCTGTCAAGGGCAAACACTAAATTTTGCACTTTATTTGCTTTTAATTCCTCTTCTACAGGTTTAATTAGCAAATCATAAAGTTGTTTCCCTGTCGCTTGAACTTCGCCAATATCAGAGAATTGATTATCAATTAACTGCCGAAATCTTAAAACTGTTTTACCTAATTGAAGTTGCCCTGTATTAGGGACTTCAACACTTTTCACCACGCCTCCCGCAGAAATCCAAAGTATCCAAATTTTTTCTGGCAGCACAAAAGGATAAATTAGAACTGTGTTTGGTTGTGCTTCCACAATTTTTTGTGCGTAACTCAGTCTTCTTGGATCGAAGAAAGCATCATCTTTCCCTTTACGTTCTCGAATTGCGACGATAAAGCTATCAGTAGCTTGATTATATTGGCGATTTAAAGTTTCCAGTTGAGCATTTAGTTCATTAAGCTGACTACAATTAGTTTTTTTGCAATCGTAAATTTTCTGACCGAATGCTATTAAACTACCATACTTATCAATCAGTTTTTGTTCTTCAGAACTTAAGCCAATTTTTTGATTCTCACCTCTAGTATTAGTATCTTTACTAAAATCTCGAATTTCTTGGATTTTTAATAACTCTAATACTTGCTGGGCTTCTAGGATTCTTCCTTGGGATAACAATAAATCTGCTAAACGGCGGTAATTACCTACAACTTTGTTCGTGTATGCTTCTTGTTCTTTATGTGTTAATTCTCGTAAACCTTGGCGAATCTCTTCTGTAATGTTAACAGCTTCTTTATAGAAGACAATAGCTACTTCAGGTCTTTTCTGTTTTTCTAGTAAAGCACCAATATTGATCAAAACTTCCTTTACACCTGGATGATTGTTTATTTGTCTAAAAAGGGATAAGGATTTTTCGTAAGCCTCTAAAGCTTGAGCATAATTTCCCATTTCCGTATGAACTAAACCTATGTTATTAAAAGTAAAACCTTGAACATCATATTCTCCTGTAATAACACCAACCTCAGCAGCTTGTTCATAGGTATCTAGGGCTTGGGAATATTTCCCAGTTTTTAAATAAATATCTCCAATATAATTAAATATATTTGCTTTTTCTACATCACCTCCCATTGACAAAGCTTCTTGAAGTACTGGTAGCGCTTTATCATACTGTCCCATTTCTTTATACACTAATCCTAGTTTACTAAGACCCATACATCGACAAAATTCGTCTTTTTCCGCTAACACTAGAGTTGTTTTAATTATTTCTAAAGCCTTATCATACTGGCCTAATTCGCTATAAACGAAACCAAGGTCTATAGAAAAAAATAATTCATTATGCCTATCACCATATGTTCTGGACATTTCTATAGCTTGTCGCAGAAAATCTAAGGCTTGAGAATATTGACCTAAGTTACGATAAGACCAACCAACACCATGCAGAATCATGTGTGTTCCAAAGCATTCATTAAATTTAGGACTACCAAGTTCTTTGGCTATAAACAAGTTCAGTTTTGAGATATCCAAAATTTCTTGCCATGAAATTTTTCCTGTTCTTAGACGTTCCTCAATTTCAGAGTCCCGTGCTACACCACAACCAGCAGCTAGTCCCCACATCTTCTTAATATGTTTTCGCATAACTGCCATTAGGAAATTTTCGCCTTTACCATCTCCTGCTTTTCTCAAGCTTTGCAGCTTTTGACGAAATAGTTCTTCTACTTTTTGATATTTACCTATTTTAAAGTAAGCATCTCCTATGTAGCCCAAAGTTTCAGCAATGCGAGATTTGTAGCCTAGTTTTTCGTAAAGTACCCAAGCTTGTTGATGGAATTCAAGTGCTTTAGTATATTCTTCGGTGAGGAAATAAATACTACCAATTTTATTAAGAGTATCAGCTTCGCCAATGCGATCACCTTTTTCTCTTTGCATCTTTAAAGTTTGATAGAGTAGCTGCAAGTCCTTCTCTACTTTTTGCCGTAATTCAGCACGCTCAGAATCTTCGTTAAAAATCCCGGCAATCTGAAACCTAGCTGAATGAAATTGCTGTGAAGCAACTGGGTGCAATTGCAAATGATTCTGTTTGTTCTTTGGTGGCGTTGGCAATTTTACAGTAGGAGATACTCTGTCCTTGTGTTCCCTTGTTCTCGACTCAGTAGCAACGACGGGAAACGTTAGAAGCAGCATCAAAGTACTAAGAGTAAAGCATTTGAGACGATAGTACATGAAAGTAGCTCCTCCAGCGATTGTCAGCGCAGATAACTTGCATAACCTCTATATCTCTCACGACATAGAGGTTATGCAAATTTAAGAGCCTTTTCAACTAACTCATCTTCCACATGAGATTTTCGTACCAATTCCAAAAAGTTTATACACAGGAATCTCTTGAGCCACAACTGGGCAAGGAAGTTATGCGGTCGCACCTAGCTAGAACTCAGATAAATCCAGCGTCTTGCTAATAAGAAATTCTATTGCTTACTTTTTCTTCTTAAAAACGCCCTTTTTCATAAGTGATTTCATCATTATTAATTGAGTGGCATTGAGAAAAATCTATATTTTGGCGAGCGCACAGTTTGAGTCAGTGGCAGAGGAGGCTGGTGAAATTCTGGATGTTCCAGAAAGTTGATAACGGGACTTAGGCAAAAAACACCGATGAAATAGCCTCAAACGTATAGCCCAAAAGGCTTTAACATCGTTTTGATTGGTTTGTTGGTATATCAGGGTTTCAAATGTTATTGGGTATTTGGTGTATTTCCCTTAGCCTGCAAAGGTTTGAGGCTTATTTCTTTCTCAAAAATGTTTAAGTCCCAATAAAGCTTTACCTGAGCCGCTTGACAAGAATACGCCTGCAAGCTTTTCCTCATTTTGGGCTAGTGCACGACGTACCTGAAACTTGACGGTGCGATCGCTTCTCCTATTGCTCAAGTTTCCTCTCTACGAGACACTACGTGAACGCTTGAAAATTCTGATGAGCAGCGTTAGCGTAGCTTACCGTAGGTATCGCTTTCACTTTACAATCAGTTCATTGCTATCAAATTTGATATCATGACTGAGCAAAAGTCCCCACCCAGCGAAATGATTCGCGTGCCTAATGCTTTAATTCCAGCAGTACGCCGACTATCAAAACTACACAGGCAAGGGCATACAATTGCCTTGGTGCAAGCCTTAGAGGAATTAATAGGAGAATTTGATAGCAAAAATGATATCGATATAACAGCAGGTAGTAAATCAGTTAAACAGCTAGAGAAGCAGCTGCTGAAACTGGAATCTCATCTTGCAGATCAAGGCTCCTCGGTAGAAACAAAACTTGAAACGATTACCAAGAAGCTAGAGCAAATCGAACGGGCGATGGCCTCTCTTCGATACAACAACTCTCGACCTCGCTCACATGCATACTCACACCAGCAACCCCAAGTTGAATTACAACCCAGGACAAACGAAAATCTTGCCCCAAGACTCGGTGTTAGCCCTCAAAGCTTGATTGCAGAAAGAGAAAAACTCAGCACCAAAGAATTTTTGAGTTGGTCACGGAACCGCGACCCAATGAGTACAGCTTGGGAATGGAATGCTCTTGACGGACTATACCACCCCCAACGGTAGACTCATCTGATTTTTGGTGGCAACATAGCAATCATACTCGTGGCGATCACTTGAAACTTCCTGCACCACCGCTACCAACAACCCCAACAGCAAATACAAAACAATAGCCTAAAAGCGGCCAGGATATAGTTCAAATTTTATTCTGGAGTTCGCACAAAAAAAATTTACCTAATGTTTGCTTTTTTTACGCAGTGCGTGAGAAGTCCCAACACGCCCAACATGGTGAATGTACTTTGCAGTTGTCGCCGGGGAAGCATGGCCCAAATCTGCTTGCAAGTCAAAATCAGAAGCTCCATTTTTCTTAGCCAGCGTCGCGTGAGTGTGGCGCAGAAAGTGGGCGCTGAACTTAATTCCCGCACAAGTAGAAATTTCCTCCATCATCAGTCGCAACCCGCGATCGCTTAAAGGTTTACCCCTATCCCGCCGACTGGGACTGGGAAACACCGGCTGATCGTTGCCAGCATCCCCACGATAATCCAGTAGCACCGCACTCGTCTCCGGATCGAGACTAATGGTTCTAGTTTTATTTCGTTTCCCCGTCACAGTTAACAATAAACAATCCCCATCCTCCCGAAACTGCCGCCAAAATAACCCCGGCGTAATTACGCGCTTACCATAATCAGAAGTTTGCCGCGCAATTTCTCCCGCCCTCACCCCACTGTAAAACATGAGAGTAAACAGCAGCCAATGCATCTTATTAGTATTGTGTTGCAAGTCTACTGCCATCGCCGCTTTTTCCAACTTAGCAATCTCGCGTTCCGAGAGAATCCGCTCTGCGAGCTTATCGTCCCACTGTATGCTTAAGTCCTTGCCCAAGTCGATAGCAAAATAACCAATAGAAGCTCTAGTACCCCATTCCCACAAACTTTTAATCGCTGCCGTGTACTTAGCCGCAGTATTTTTACTAATTCCATAAGTATTTTTCTTTCCCCGTACTGGCTTTTCATCCTTGAGCCAAGCCAGATAAGCGTGTAGATGGAATAACGTTACCATCCTCAAATCAGATATCCCAAACCGCGACTGCATATAATCGATAAGCTCATAACCAATTTGCCGATATGCCCGTCGCGTTTGGTCGCTTTTGATAGTGACAGAATGCACCCATAGCTCAATTAGCTGTTGTGTCGAATTAATTTTTTGGCGGTTGGGGAAATAATAATCCACAAGCGCAACACGAGCTTCATCAAGCGGTAGAGTCACCACCTCCACAGCAAGTGATTCCACGCTTTTGACAGGTAAATTTTCCATAATAAAATTCCTCAACCCCCACTGATAATTATGATGCCGAGAATCACAATTCCCGGTATCTTTATGATAATTCTTTCCCAGACACCACATAAATATCATCGAAAATAATCTATATCGTATATACGTGGATATCCTGTATGCGATGATGGTAGTGGGGAAAGTTGGGGAAGTAGGAGGAGATAGGGAGGTAGGGGGAGTGAGTAAATATTAGAACTCGAAGCAAATGGTTAAAGAACTGATTAGAAATCACTTCTCCACAACAAAAGCGCGAGGGACTGGTGGAATATCCGCAGATAAATATAAAACTTCTGTCTGAAGAAGACCGGGAGTTGGTGAAGCAGGCCAAGCAGCGTGCTGAGGAGTTGCGCTTAACTTTTAAAGAGTTTGTGCTGAATTGTATTAAACAAGCACTTGTGGAAGAGAGTGCGGATGGTGTAAGTGCAACTGCTGCCGAAATTGAAGCTTTGAAAGCTCAAATCGCCGCCCTGGAAGAGAAGGTGAATATTCCTTCTGCGACCAAAACGGAAGTACATACCCTCCAAGAGCGGTTAAATCAATTGCGGGTGGGGATTTCAAATGAAATTAAGAAGGATAGGGAGCAACTTGCTTCTTTAACGTTGGCGATCTCCCGACTTGAAAGCCAAATTGAACAGCTAATACCTTCCTTAAATCTTCAGGTGGATGGCGAAAGTAATGCTGATAGTGATAACGACTGGCTTTTTGGGGAAGGCTCCGGTGGTGTGGGAGGAGAAGATGTTGAGGATACCCAAACTGATGGAGCATGATGGGAGAAAGCTGTGTTTCAACTGGTATTTGGGCGAGGGGAAGTTACCAGAGACGAAAGCGGGGTTGTACGAGCAGTTTGTGGGGGATTCAGGATATTTACATCTACAAACAAATCCCCCAAAGGCACCCAATGGTCTATTCCCCATAACGGCATAACACCGTGTAAACTTTGAATGCTGTCGTGGATGCGCGATCACACTTGTTGCACCAAGTCATCAACTGGATTTGTTGCCCTTAATTGGACTTTTTTTTTAGATTTTTGAATACTGGGGTATGTTCCTCTGGGATTCCTTGCAGGGCGATCACATCACAGCCACCGTTATAAGCATCCTCATACGACCAACCAGCCCCCAGTTCATCATAAAAACCAACTGCAAACTTAATCGCTGCATCATCTCCTATCTTACTATTCATGCCGACTACATAATTGATATGTTGGGCGATCGCCGAAGCTTGAATCTCCGAATAGCAAGCGTTGAGAACAACACATTCCAGTCCTCGCGTAGCAAATCGTTTGAATAAATTTGCTAAAGCTTCAGTTGGGACAAGTTGCGCTAACCCTGCATCATTTTCCAGAAATAATCCATCATCTCCTGAACCATGCCCGCAAAAGTGAACAATCTCTGGGTTTAAATCTAACAAGGCACGACGTAAATCATCAGGACGAACCGCCCAGCGTTGCTGCAAAGTAAATTTTTCTCTATGCTGCGACCTTCGCAAACCCTCATCAATTTCTCGCATCTGTTTGTCTAAGCGCAATCTCGCTTCGTTGGTGGGGCTGGAGGCTAGCACTAAAATGGTTTTGCGCGAACTACTTTGAGGATTTTCCCGTTGTACCAAGTTCTGAAACTCTTCAAAGAGGATAGAGCGAACAATTTCTCGAATATCTGTGGTGTTAGAACCGTGAATTACAGCACGAGCAACTTCTCGAATCGCTTGTGCATCAAGTCCTTGGTAAGTGCGATCGCCAATATGAATATCTTGTCCCTGTCCGATATTAACGTTGTACTTACCTACTTGCAGATTTTGGCTACCACCACTGTTTAACCACTGACGCAAAGCTTCAATATCGGCATCAGTTTGATTTCCGTTAAGGATGCGTTGAATAATGTCGTTGAGGTTACTGGGGTTCGCCATTTATCATAGTTTTTTAGTTTTATTTTAGACGATAAAACAGTGAATTTACTTATCCATACTCGCCTTGTTCAATTTTTGTAAATCAGCTAGGTAAATAAACTGGCATCTACATGAAAATAGTCCGCAAGCGCTTCTGCTTGAATTTTACTAATGGTGCGATCGCCATTGACAATTTGCAAGGCGACTTCCAATGAACCAATTACCTCAGCTAATGCTTCGGGAGTCATATCGCGTGCGTCCATCAGATGCATTAACATCGAATTGGGTGTACCTTGAGGAATTGGGTAATGAGTTTCTTCAAACTTCTCAATTAATGTCACCAACAGTTCCAACAGCATCTCTTCTTCTGGTGTACGATTGGGGCGATGCTCTAAGTTTTGGGCAAGTGCGATCGCTTGTTCGTTTTCTTCTTCTGTAGTAATTATTTTTGGCTGATACTCGGCTAGCAATTTACCGTAAGATTCAGGATTAAAAGTACGGGTCATTTTTCCATTTATCCTTATCATATTCGGCGTGAGTTAGGACATATTTAATATAGATTCTTTGAGCTTCGTAAACAATATCAACAATTAAGCGGTAGTTGTTTCCTTTGATATTAAATACAGTGAAGTTACTGACAGCTTCTGCTTTTGGATAAATAGCCTGAACTTCAACCAGATTTTTCCATTCCGCTTTAGTTGCCACCCTATACCAATCATAAAGTGCATCACAGGCATCTGCGTGTGCTTCACAAAACTCCCGCAAAATCCTGCGGCTAATAACGTGCATTTAAATTTACTCTGATTACGACTATTAGAATTTTCTCCTAAATTGAAGGCTTTATAAAGCTTTTAGAACTGGGTTATTTTTCCAATGGCATTGCGGCGAAATGTTCTTGTAGCAACCTGTGGATAAAACGATAGCGTCTACCGACTCGCTGTTCCTGAAGCGCCGAATTCAATTCATCCAAGCCATCCAGCATCGGTAACAACTTGGCATCATCCACCCACTTTGCACCAATATCCTTCCGCACTCCATACAGGAATTGGATAATCAGCATCTTGTTCTGCCCGTGCAATCAAAGCTTTCGCTAAATCTAACATTGTAGTAGTTTTGCCAGCACCAGGATTACCCAAAATTAGTAACTTACCTGCGATTTCTTCCTGCTCAAATACATCCAAAATGCTTCGGTCATAAGGAATTGGTTCGCTGGGTTTATCTCCAATTTTGATATCAGAACTCCAAGGACGTTTTACCTGTTCCGGTTGCGCTTCCTTCCCCAAATTTATCAATACCGCATTGTGCAAAGATTGTTTAAGTCGGGCAACAACTTCACCTTTCACCGCTTGCAGCAATAGTTTCTCATTGCGAGGACGTTCGGCTTTTCGCTTTTCTTGCAGAACCAAACGCAACGCTTCTTTGATGACTTCAGCATCTGCACCTTGGTAAATGCGATCGCCAATGTGAATATCTCTACCTTCAGCGATATTGACAATATTCTTGCCAATCTGAATTTCATTGTCACCATTACCCGCACGCAGTAAACTCCGTATAGCTTGCCTGTCATCCTCAGTTTCCTGATGGTTAACAATGCGTTCAAAAATAGCCTTTAGGTCGTCATGGTCACTCATTGATGTCGTTCGGGATTGTAGCTACAGCAAAACAGATGCAGGAAAACTGAAAAAATACTGTTTAGAATTAGTATTTATTATGACAAATACTACAATTTTGGTGTTCCTTGACCGTATAGTCTCACTGACATCGAAAATTATGGTAGTAAAAATTAGTTGACCAGAGGAGAGCAGACATTGTGAGTAGTGTATTTGCAGACATCAAAGTTATTGGCGAGTGCGAAGAACCCGAATGGATCGCCGCAAAACTCCAACAAATGCAAGACCCAGAGTTTCAGGTTAGTGTGCTGGAAGATACAAGCCCAACTCGAAGTGGTGGTAAAGGGATTTTAGAGTTTTTAAACTTAGTTCAAGACCAGCCTTGGATGTACGCTACTCATAAATTTGGTTACATACCTCCCCGCAAACCAGGTTCAATGGAGCCTCAAATCATCCAACATCCCAGTGCGATCGCTGTTGTCAAAATGTTGGCACAACGCAATGAAAATGTCGCTGTGCAAAAATTTTACCTGGGATTGGATTTTGAAAACATGGCTATGGGGTGTCGTTTAGCGGAGGGTAATTACATAGCAATACAGGTTCCTGATGAAATAGCAATTGATTGGAAACAGTGGATTTACAAACCAGATATCGGTGCAATTGTAAATAGGACTGATAATTACGAAACCCTACCTTACAACTATGTTATTTTCCGCGTCAGTCGTTATGAAAATTAATTAGCTATCAAATCATCTTGTTTGCAATTGAAGGTGTTATTTTTATGGAGTTAATTCTGAATGAGCGACAATTTAACTAAGTTCACTAATGGTTATGCACTCTTAATTGGTGTTGGAGAATCTAAATATGCTCCTTTATCTTTGCCTGTAACTGTCAAAGATACCCAAGCAATTTATGCAGCTTTAATTGACCCAGAATTATGTGCTTATCCTGATGATAAAGACCATATTCGTGTTTTGAATAATCAAGAAGCGACAAAAACTGCTATTGTCGATGGATTGAATTGGTTAAAAGAAAAGGCTGCATCTGATAAAAATGCAACTATTTTTATTTACTATTCCGGTCACGGTTGGGTAGATAAAAATACACAAAAATATTATTTACTACAACATGATATTAAGCCAACTAAACTTGCAAGTTCTGCATTATCAGCAGAAATTTTTACCAATGCATTGCGAGAAATTCAAGCAGAACGCTTATTAGTTGTGATTGATAGTTGTCATGCTGCGGGAATGGCAACTTCTAAAGATGCAGATTTAGAGCTAGAAGAAGAATTTGATGATTTTATTCGAGTTGCTCCATCCAAGGGTTTTATTGACGCATTGAAACAAGGTAAAGGGAGAGTAGTCTTTACTTCCTCCAAAGGTGAGCAAAAATCATATCTCAAAGATGATTCATGCAGTATCTACACGTATCATTTCCTCGAAGCTTTACAAGGTGCTGGGAATAAATCGGGTGATACAGAGGTGCGAGTTTCTAATATCATGAATCATCTGGGTAAAGCTGTACCTGCAAGTGCGCGTCAGCTATATAATGTCGAGCAAATTCCTAATTTTGATATGGATGCAGGAGATTTTGTAATAGCTCAATTGCAGGGTGGTAAAGGTTTACCCAGTAAGGGATGGGATGAAGTGGGATCGGAAGCAACTCAAAAGATTAATAAAATAGCTGATGTCATAAATCAGCATGGTAAGTTTATTACTAATATTAATGAAGCTCATAGTATTCATATTGGTGATAATTATTCATAGGAGATTATAAAATATGAATCTTGATGAAATTGAAATAAATGCTATTTTTAATAAAATTATTGATAATGAGCATACTGCTGCGGATCTATTGGTATTACGACAGGCTCTTAGTGCAGGCGATAAGCCGACTTTAAAACAGTTGGGAAAATACATCACCAATATTGAAGAAGGGAAGGATATACATATAGGCGATCGCATTTACCAAGGTACGGATGCCGAAACGCTCAAAGCAATTCTGCAAGACATGTTGCAGGATATCCATGAGAGACAGAAAACACCTGCAAGATCATCCGCCGAAGAAGAACTTTATAAGCGTTTAAAACTTCTTAACGAAAGTAGTAAGTTAGACCCAAGATATATCACTTGTGCAGAGTATCAACTATTTATTGACGAAAGACAGAAATTGGATATAAATCAACAGCCCGATCATTGGAAAGATTATAAATTTATACCAGAAAATGAGAAAGAACCAATTATAGGAATAAGATATAATGATGCAAAAGAGTTTTGTCAATGGTTGACTAAGTGGGATTCTCAATATTTTAAAGGTAGATATCGATTACCTTCACTATTTGAAGTTAAACAATATCCAGCTCGTGAAACAGATATAGGATGCTGGTGTGATACGGAAGAAAGTAAACATGAAGTTTGGGGAATTGATAAGTCAGAAATTGAAAATTTACGAGACAAAATATTTAAGATACTAAATTCTTACTTTATTTTAGATATAAAAAATAATCTAGAATTGCGCTCTATTGCTCTCGAACTTTTGGGAATTGGTTTTCATGCTGCTGACGAGCTGGCTCGTGAAATTAATCTAGCTGGTATTCGTAATATTGCTCTTAATCATAAGCCTACTTTCGAGGATATTATCTCTAACATAATCTCCGACATAATCTCTGGTATAGATTTAGAAACGATAACTAAAGCTCAAGATATTAGTCTAAGCTCAGTTTATGATATTGCTAGTGGCTGTAACATCGACCTCAAAAAGGACTTCAAAAATATTACCGACTTTAATTTAGAGCTTATCCTAAAATATGCTTGTGAGCTTGATAAAGTTTTTAAAGCTGAAAAAGACATAGATTTTAACCGCAAAATTAGATCTATACCTAATGCTAATCCCTGTCGTCATTACTTATTATTAGTTTATGCTATTTGGAAACTCTTGTCAGTAATTTATGAAAAGGCAGTTAAACAAGTAGATATTTTTAAATTTCCAAAAAGACGAGAGTCGGAAAAAAGATTAAGTCGTGAGTATGGTATTAGACGAGATAAAACTTTTAAATTATATGTAGCGTTTGTTTTAATAGAAGAACGACGTAAAAACAATTTTACTGCTTGGGAAGGTATTAGGATATTTAGTCAAAAAAAAGATTGAATCAATATGATTCAATTAAATTTAATTAGAAAGCTTCTTAACTTTTAAAATTAAGTAACATAGTAACCAAATACCACCAAGGATATAAATAAAGCTTGTTATTATACTAATAACATTAGCTTTACTATAAAAAATTAAAATTGCTAACATTAAACCTCCTAATAATAGTATTAAAGCATAAATAAATAAAATAGTTATTCTCTGTGAAAATCCAGAGCGTAGCTGACGGTTTACCAAATAACGTTTGTCCTGTGTAAAAGGAAATTGTTTTTGACGCAGACGTTGCAAAGTTACCCTTCGTATTTCTGTTATCATTTTTACTGGTATATCGAAAAAAGGACAACTCAGAATTATATAAGGTAATATAATAGCCGCAAAAGTTATAGTTTTGATTAGCTCAATCATTCCTGTACTAGCTAGAGTAAAACCAATAAAGTAAACTCCTGAACTTCCGATAAGAATACACTTTTTAGCTTCAAAGTTATAATACGAAATAACAAGCATTGAACCTGACAAAGCTGCTGAAATTAAACTAGTTAAAATTTTTGGTTCAGCAGAATTTATTATATTAAATGGATCGCCTATAGTAATAACTAAACTAACCATTAGTAAAACAATAGAAGTGATACTAGCAGTACCATAACCTAAACCATCTTGTTTATCAATTCTTTTGAAAATATTGACTATAAAAACTAGCCAAAAAGCAGTTATAATAGCTCCTATAAAATTGGGTAAGCCAGAAAAAAACAAAATGTTTTTCATCGGTACTTTGGCTTGAATAGTCCATGCAGTTATAAAAATAATTTGTATTATTATTCGCAACCAAATATTTTGCAGAAACTTTCGTCTTTCATAAAAATGAGAATTTTTAAATAGATTATTTAAAAACTTTAAAGGAGGGAAATCCAATACATCTTCAACTAAACCAATGCAAAAAAAGACTAATCCGCCAAAAATTATCATTTTCAACTTAAAAAGTGTATCTGAATTTAATAAATTATTCAAAGACCCAAATTTCAAAATACTTAAAATAATTATTAGAGTAATCAAGTAACTAGATACTATAAACACACTTCCAAAACGAATTAGATTTTCTTGATTAAAACTAAATTGCTCGACTATGTTTATTTTTTTAATAAAAGAATATCTCTTTTGAAATCCTTGCCAAATTCCGACAAAAATTACAATAGATAGAACATAGGTAATTAAGGATAAAAACTCATTAGGCATAATAAAAATAAAAAAATATTATCAGTCAATTCATAATACATTAATTAAACCGAGAAAAAAAAGCTTCTACTTCAGCCCATTCATTACGCCAAAATCGCCAAAAACCCCAAATCCACCAACTATCCCATCTTAATAATGACCACCAGATCAAAGCAGGAAAATAACCTACTAGAAATTTTTCTAGAGGTTGTTTTGGAGTATTCACCGGATCAAGATTTTCCCAAGAAATCCAGTTTGATTGAACTCGCCATCCAACATTATTTCCAAAACAACACCAAGTTATATAATCGGTCTCTTGTGTCTCTTTAATACTTTTCCAAATAAGTTTCTGTTTACTAAAACCAAAACGATCTTCACTGTATTTAACCCAGAGTCGATCAATAATTTGAAGCTCATCATTAGGAATTTCTTTGATTGCTTTTAAATTTAACCAGCCTTTACCTTCTCTTTTAGCTGTCTTGAGTAAAATATTCAAAGTTTCCTCATCAGCTTCTTTCCACTTTCTTTTACTCAATAGTTTTTCTAGATTTTGTAAATTTTCGTAAATAATTCTCTTTTGAAAAATAAGAATATCTGGTTCATCTACGTTTCCATTAACGAGGTTATATAAGGGACGGGAGTATTTTAAAAACAGTTCAAATTGTTCTTGGGAACTATTTACTATAGCTTCTATAATTGACTTAAATTTATCTAAATCTTGCTTATTTTTTGTTTCGTCGGGGTAGGCATTCCAAAGCGATTTTCTTATTGTATCGCTGGCATTCTCCGGTCTAATATAAGCTAAAGCTAACCAATATTCAAATTCAGCAAGCTTACGAAGTTTAGGATTCCTATTAGAAAATTGTTGTCTGGCATATTTTAGTAAAAAAAATGATAACTCTTGTATTTGCTTAGTTCCTAAATTCTCATTTGTAACCAGACGATTTAATAATTCTTTTTTAATTTCTAGTGGCATTCGATACAGTTCAATTTTTTCATCTTCTAGTTCACATAATTCTGATAAGAGTAAATCACTTACTGCTATCCACGGAATTTCTAAACTAAACTGAACTCGCAAAGAGTAAAGTAAATGGGGAGTAATTGCCAAAGGTAAAGCTGCATAACACGCTAAATTAAGGTAACTAGGATATTTGTTAAACTTGTCAATAAAATTATTAACTTTATCTTTTTCTGTTTGTTTTTCACTTTGAGACATTGGTTCTATGATTCTTTTTTTATTTAATTAATAAAATGTTTTGCCTTGCAGCACTTTCATGCTTTTTTCTAACTCTTGATGATTAAATTCAAACATAGGAATAAGTTGAGAAACAAATTCTGCTGATGTCCCTTTCCAACGTTCTTTGGGTATTGGATTAATCCAGACTATATAATTAAGTTTAGATTTTAGTTGTTCAATAAAATCTTTTGTTAATTTCTCTCGTCTCTCAACATCAGTGGGTTTTTTTTCTTTTTTTCTTGCTGCTCCCGAATCACTAAAAATTAAAACAGACGTATAGTGAGGATGGATATTATTAATAATTTCATTTAGCAAAATTTTGTCATTTTTATTCGTATGATTTAGGTATAGCTCAGACTTATTAGGATAGTTATGAAAATAGTAAACTTTCACTTTATTTTTACTAAATCCACTGCTATGTAATGCTATTTCTACTAAATGATTTGAGGCAATATGAAAAGGAATCATTGACCCTTCTCGATCAATTAATAATATCAGTTCCGCTCGATTGACACGACTTGCTTTTAATACTAAGTTAGATAATATCCCTTTAACTGCTATTTCATTTACCGTTGCTTTTACATCTAGCTCATCTGCTACTCCTTCTCGAACTCTTCTACACAAACGACGTAAACTTTGTTGCATTTGTCGTTGAGTTATAGGTAATAATTTATCTATAGAAATATCACCTGTTACCTTGATCTCTTGATTTTTTTTATCTATGTTGCCTGTCAGTGTAGGTACATCAGGAAAAAGTGGCGGTTCCTGATGAGTATCATGAACTAATGTTTCAGGAATAATAGGCTTAACAAATCGAGACATAATTAGCTTAATTATTAAACTCACAACAATTAGAAAGAATAAGCTTATTCGTTCTATTTCAGGATTTCTTCTGTTGATATCTTTTATAGTTATAATTCCTCCCGTTACTTGGTTATTATTCGGAGGTAGTGAATCAATGTTAAGAATTTCCTTTTGTTTCTTTGTAAAACGAAATTTTTTTACCATTTCTAATGGTATTCCTGATGGTGATAGTACGCTATCAGGTTGATAATTGTCTTTTCTAACTCTATTGAGAAAATCACCTAGCTTCTCTACGTTATATAAATTCACTTGAAGTCTTTGTAATTCTTCTTCTGTGTATCCTAATTTTAAAACTTGGCTTCCTTCTAAGGTTAGATTTTCTGCTTGTGGAGGTTTTAACCCTCGCTCCCTCGCAAGTGTTGGAATTGTGCCAACTTTTTCAATTTGCTCGTCGGTTATATTCAATCTTTTAATTTGCCCTGGATCTAATCCTTGTTGTCGAACTTTTTCTGGAGTTGTGTTAATTTTTTGCAATATTCCTCTATCTTGAGAAATACGAATTTCATAAGATTTTTTATCTGATACAGGTTCTAGATTTAAATTATATTGTTGAAGTTGTGTTTGTGATAGTTCTAGTTTCTTGATTAACTTTAAGGTTTGAGCTATCTGGTTTATTCTCTCTTGTGTACAACCAATTTTTTCTGCCTGCTCCTTTGTCAATCCTAATTGAGAGAAAAATTCTGTACTCAATATTGTATGAGTAGAGGTAGTAGTAGGTGCAGGTGTAGATTTATTAGGAGATTTAGTTGTAGGAATAATAACTCCAGGTGTTGGCTGTTCGGGAATAGTAGTACCTAATTGTTCAATTTTTTGGAATGTTATATTGAGTTGTGAAGGCGGTTCTTGAATGGGAATACTTAGAATAATATTTGGAATTTCTATGCCTCGTATAATCGCAAAGATACTTCCTAATATGCTAAGTATAATAACTGTTAACAAACCATAGCTACTCAGATGAAAAAGTAAATTTATCTTAGAATCATTCCATATTTTATAGCTAGCTTGAGAATTGTTAGTATGTTCACTATCAGATAAAACTTCTTCAAAAATAGGGTTGAAAATTTTTTGTTCTTCCTCTGATTTCACCCAAAGCGTACAACATAATTTAGCTAAAGCTTCATGATCTTGTCCGTCAAATCCTCCTCCAAATCCTACTTCTAAAGCTTGTAAAACTAACCCATAATCATCAATTGTTAGTAGTAAACCTTGTTGACGTAATTTATTAAATAGTTTCAATGTCTTATTTTTCAATATATCTTCACTATTCATGTAGCTTTCCCTACCTCTAATAATTTATTAAATTTATTATCTCCATCCCAATGTTTAAATAATACAGAAGGATATGGTAACTTTTCTTTTTCTATTGTGCTTAATATATATTTGTAATTTTCTTCTTTTTTATGCCATTCTAAAATTACATCAAACCAATCAATTAATTCACTAGTACTAACCTTTTTTGATATATTTTCATTTTTCATGAATTGTCTGATTTCTAAAAAACGTTTTATACTTGCATTAACTAATTCGTTTATTTTCGGATTTTCTTTTGGTGATATATTAAATCGTTGCTTAAAAATTCCTTGTATTGAATTTTCTTGTGGTGATATATTAAATCGTTTTTTTAAGATTTCTTGCAGTCGAGTTTCATCAGGAAACTCAATATAATGAAAGAGACAACGACGAAGAAATGCTTCAGGTAAAGGTTTCTCATCATTGCTTGTTATAAAAATAATTGGTGAAGTTTTTTCAGAAGATAGTTCTGGAATTCTCTTGCCAATTTCTTCAATCTCAAAATATTTTTCTTCGAGTACATTAAGAAGATCATTCGGAAAATCAATGTCAGCTTTATCTATCTCATCAATTAAAACAACAGTTCGTTCCTCATTATTAAATGCTTCTCCTAATGCCTTTAATTTTACATAGGATTCATAGGGATTCTCAAGACGTTTTATAGCTTCTTTGCTTGTTTTTTCATGAGAACTACCTGCTAATTGAGTATCCAGGAGTTGTTTAATAGAATTATATGTATATAATCCATCCTTAGCTCGACTGTTAGAATTAATACACCAAGTTTTAAAATTTGAGTGTGAACCTAGTTCATAAGCAACCGCACGAGCTAGTTGGGTTTTACCACACCCAGGTTCTCCTTTCAGCAGCAGTGGTCTTTTGAGATAGATAGCTAAGTTGACAGCTTCAACTAAGGGTTGATCGGGTAGATATGGATAGATGCGTTGACCATTTCCATCTACATCTTCTTCTGTTGGTTGTTTTTTACCTGTGTATACAGTTTTAGGGTCTGTTTTACTAGCCGACATTAAGTGTTTTCCTCATATATTTACAAAATTATAGCTAATAACTTCAGTAGCTCAGAAATTAATTAAAAATTAATAACCAGTAGGATGTGATTAGCTGTACCATCAACCAAATTGCTAATAGAGAAGAAACCAAGATGATATGCAAATCGTGCGGCGATCGCTACGTGGGCGTAATACCTAGAATTCACTAATCTTAGGTTGGTCGAAATACTACAACAATAAAATAATAAAGCGGCTTTGCTATAATTACAATTCAGTAAAATATTAGTATTAAATGAAACCTACTGAACACCTCCAGCAAATTCTGCATCGGATTGAAAACGGACAGCAAACCGATGAGGATATATCATTTTTACGTCAGCTACTTCTAGCTGGCGATCGCCAAATTGTATCGCAACTAGGTAAATACAATGTCAACCTTGGTGAAGGTAGAGACATCCATATAGGCGATCACTTTTATCAACAATGGGATGAAAAAGCAATCCAAGCTTTAATTAAATTTATCAAAAACCAGTTTGATTCAATCCCTCTTCTTCCTAAAGAATTGCCGCAACAAGAGTACATACACTTGAAAAATTTGTTGGGTTCAGGAAGATGGAGAGAAGCTAATAATACAACTAAAATTATTATTCTGAAGACAGTTAAGAGAGAACAAGAAGGCTGGCTAACCGACGACGACATTCAAAATTTTCCCTGTCAAGTTCTTCAAGTTATTGATCGCCTTTGGTTGCAGTACAGCAATCAACGTTTTGGGTTTAGCGTACAGAAGCAAATCTTCAATGAATGCGAAAAAAATCTACAAGCATTTGGTGATCGTGTTGGCTGGCACATACAGGAAAATTGGATTTCCTCTAGCCAAATTATTTTCGACCCTAGCCATGCACCAGAAGGTCATCTCCCTTGGGGAATTATGCAGGTTGTGACAATGGACAATGCAGCTTTAAATGCTTTTGTTCATGGACTGCGAAACGCCACAAAAATAATCGTACAACAGGATTGGCAAAAACAACTTCTGACTGATTTTATGGCATTTGGCGGGTTTTTGACAGGTGACAATGTTGATAAAGAGGAATTTAGGAGAAATTTGGAATACGAACTTTCTCATGATCAGGCATGGTGGGAAGGAGAAAGGCTAGAAGAGTTGAAAGTTCACAAACTTTTTTCATTACTGACTGCCTGTCTCAATTTATAAAGTTGTTTTGCCATCATCATAATTCAGCACATAAGAGTATTCAATGACACCTTATAAACGCTTCCAGCAAATACTAAATCGGGTTGAACAGGGACAGCAAACTGATGAAGATATATCATTTTTACGTCAGTTACTTTCGGCTGACGATCGGCAAATTGTATTGCAACTAGGTAAGTACAATGTCAATATTGGTGAAGGTAGAGACATCCATATAGGCGATCGCATCTACCAAACCTGGGATGAACAAGCAATCCAAACTTTAGTTCAAGCTATTCAAAAAGTAACTTGGCGATGTGTCGCTAGTTTAACAGAGAATGATTACACTCAAGTTGAAAATCAATCTACTCGAATTCCTATTATAGATAAACTAGCTAAAAATTTAACTGATTTTTCTCAACAATCTGTGATGCGTTATGGATTAAAACTAGCCTTTAGTCCTGATCAGGAATATTTTACTAGTGGTGGCAATCAAATTATTAAACTTTGGCAGACAAACACACGAGAAATACTACAAGAAATATCTGTTCCCTTTTCTGCAACAGGCATTTTTGATTTATGGTTTACATCTGTAGCCATTAGTCCAGATGCTCAATTAATTGCTGCTTGTAAAGCTTATCAAATTTACATTTGGCGTTCAGGCATATTAAATCCTCTTTATACATTTAGTAAAACTCTCTTTAGTAATTTTTTAGATGTTTTTGGTTTTGATTCAGTCGCTTTTAGTCCTAATAACAAAATATTAGCCGCTAATGATAATCAGGATATTAAGTTGTGGAATATAGAAAGAGGCAAAGAAATTGCTAAATTATCTGGCCATTCTGATAAAGTAACTTGTGTTGCTTTTAACCCAAAAAACAGTCGAATTCTTGCTAGTTGTAGCTACGATAAAACTATCAAACTATGGGATATAGATAGTAAAACCTGTTTAAGTACACTTACAGCACATCGAGACGCTATTTATACGCTAACATTTAGCCCAGATGGAGAAATATTGGCAAGTGGCAGTAATGACAATACCATTAAACTTTGGCATTTGAATACTGGACAAACACCCCAAACGCTGAGACAGCATTCAGATGCTGTTACTTGTCTTGTATTTAGTCCAGACGGTAAAGCTTTAGTGAGTGGAAGTAATGATAAAACAATTGTAGAGTGGAAAATTACTGAAAATGAATTCCAAATTTTTCCTGAACGACATCGCAGAGGTGTGACATCAATTGCAATTAGTCCAGATGGAAAAACATTAATAAGTGGAGGTAGAGATCAGACCATTAAAGCCTGGCAACGGTAAAATCAGGTTATGATTTTCGGACGACAGCATTGAAGTCTTCTCATTGATGTTGTTCTTAATTCAAGTGTATTTTTTACACCTTTGTTTATTCTTATCTTACTTCGTTTGTAAAGCTCACTCTATACTAAATTATATGAGCTTACCCTGCTTTAAACTGTTGATATTATAGAGATTTTCGTGGTATATGTGTATCAAAAAATTTTTAGATGCTGCACACAACTATGCCCTCAGATTTCTATCACAATTTTCGTGCGCGCTCCTTCAAAAGCCAAAAGTTTTCTTAATCTTTTGCTTCTACTTCCTGCCAGCCTTTGATAGCACCAACAATAAAAGCGCCTGCTGGGTTGTCAATAGCTTTCTCAAAAGCAGCCAAACCTCCTGACTTGATAGCATTTATCACTCTTTGTTTCAATAATGGGTTACTTTCAATGCAGTGTACAGCTTCTGCTGCTATTACCATTTGTTGTGATGTAGTATTGGCCGGGTAAGTTTGCTCTAATTGTTTTAGTAATAGCTGAATCTCAGCAGCAGCTTGGGCAATACTTTGGGGCTGTCCAGCAGCGTAGTAGTTACCTTGAACGTAATTTCCTTGAATACGCTCGATATAATTACCGCTACCCATATTAATAGTGTGATCTCCAGTCACGTTAACTTCTCCTTGATAGGTTTGGATGTAATTTCCTTCTACGTAGGTAGCATCGACAAAAACAAAATCATCTGTTGTTTCTGAAGCAATCTCCCTAATTCTTTTCTCAATAAAATTATTTACAGTAGGTGGTAGCTTGTGGTTACTTCCTGACCACAACTTCAAATCTTGATTGTACCTCGAATAATAATCCTCTTTAAAGTTTCCCCGAATAATATTTTCAGAAACTTTTACTTGAATAAAAACCCTTTCTCCTCTTTTACCTAGAGCTACAATATCTAAAGACTCATCATAATCTCTAGACATTTTATGCAATACAGTTAGAGCTAGTCTAGGATTAATATCCTTCTCATGATATAATTCAACTGTTTCTAGGATGTATCTAACAAAAGTTACAAAGCCATCTTCTGTGAATTGACCTCTAGGTGGCATTTGGTCACGCTTATCTTCATTAACCCATTTTAGATATACGTAATCGCAGGAAATCCCATTCAGCTTAGTACTTTCGGTAATTACCCAATCTTGGATACAACTTCCAGTTAAACTAGCGCCTCTTAAATCTGCTCTTTCAAAGTTAGTTCTGACTAAGATAGCTCTGGATAAATTAGCTCCTTGCAAGTTAGCTTCATGGAAGTCTGCGTCAATAAAGCTGGCATTTTGTAATTTGGCTTGGCTTAGGTTAACACCTCGTAAATCTAAGCGATCAAAGTTTTTCTCCTGCCCATCACCAGTAATTACTAATTGTCGTAATTTTGCATCTTGAAGATAAGTATTTCCAGGTCGAATTTGGTCTATTTGTTTAGCATTCCGCCAACAGGTACAAGTAACATTAGCTTTTCTAAAATCCGTACCTTTAAGCGTAGCCTCCGTAAAATTTGCATCAATTAAAATAGCATAACGAAAGCTTGTTCCATCAAAAGTAGCAACAGCTATAGACAATTTCCGAAGAAAAGCATACTTCTCATCACTAGCCAAGGCTCGCCAAGCAACATAACTACTTAACATCAAGCTAACAATAGCACCAACAGCAGCTATAGGTGCACCACCAGCAGCGGCAGCAAAGATAAGATGAGTACCAATGCCAGCAGCGATACTAGCTGTAGTGACAGCGATAATGAAAAAAGCAGCAACAATCACAGCAACAATCACAGCTATAGCGACAAGCAAAGCACCCTGTAAGATGCCAGCAAGTGTGAAAGCGAAACCACCAAAGATAAAACTGACAACAAAGTAAGTACTCGCACCAACTACAGCCAAAGCACCTTGAAAAGCAAAAATACCAACGTAACCACTAATAACAAGAACAAAGAGAACAACAGCCAAAAATACTAAAGGTGCTACTATACCTCGGAAGATAGTAGTAGTAGAGAGTACTAGGAATGTTGCCAAGACAGACAGAGCTGGAAAAATAGTATATTTGCTGGTGTATTCAGGGCTAAACATTATTCCTGCAAAAATACCAAATATTCCTGCTGTAAATCCTAATATTATTGCCAAAATCAATGATACTATGACTAAAGCAATGCTGCTGCGGAGTGAAAGCCCAGCTTTGGCAGAGGTGAAGTCTGCACGTCTGAGTATGGCATTAGTAAAGTCTGTGCCTCGGATATCTGCATATGTAAAGTTTGCACCTATTAAGTTTTGACCTTTGAAGGAGCGTCCTCGAAGATTTTGATTGAAATAGTCCTGGGACATAACAGGGAGAAGAATATATCTGCGCTTAAATTCTGATACAGATTTAGGATTGATTATTCCAGGTTTTGAAAAAACTGGAGTTGATTAATCACAATCATGTCATTAATTCTTGATTAGCACAAATCTTACTTTGCTCTGCCTCACATGATTTTTTAGATTACCGCTACTGTCAACATATCGTTTCATCAACATACTCTAGCATAATTATTAATTTTTTTAAATTCTTAATTAATACACTCTTAAAACGTGAGATCCTTGGTTGTAAGCTTATATGAATAATCTATGAATAAAAAATAAAAATATTTAAATTTTTTAAGCTTTTGCACAACTAGCACTGATATAAAAATATAGCTCCCATATGTTTTTAAACTAGATACAACTTGTTCAGAGTCAGTTTATCGTGTGATTATAATCACACGATAAACTTTATAAATAGCTTAGTATTGATATTTGCTGCCTCATACCTAATTTTTTAGTCAAAATTTAAAGGAAGGTAAATATGGGGATTAGTTTATATAGATAATTGCAAAATGAACAACTTCCATTTACTAATGAAGTTAGTCAGTGATTATAAATTCAGGCTGACATTTTAATTACGTATCAATAAATTGGTCTTCAATAACAACAAATAATATTAGATATAAATAATGTTTTGATATAACCAAATAATCATTGATTGCCATCTAAGGAATAAAAGAGGATCAAGGTGGGAGTGGTTTACATAGGCGATCGCAAAACAGGCAAAACCCATTTAGCAATGGAATTAGCCAACCCTAAAAATGAATATGTCAAAGTATCTAGCCAAGATTATGAGGCTCTCAAAGCAGGTTTGCTAGACGAAAACAGTAGTGCTAGGGCTACCAGCGATGAACAAGCAACCTATGAACGTTACTTAGATATCCAAGTGCGACTACCTGTAGGTAATAAACAAGTAATAGTAGATTGGATAGATACACCAGGCGAAGTTTGGCGCAAAAGTTGGCAGATTGATAATCATAATGAATGGAAGAAATTCTTAGAAACGATACAGCAAAGTGAAGGGATTTTACTTATCCTGCCACCGCATCGAGGATTAAATTTCCAACCAGGTGTAGATACAGAGCAATTTATGAATCAACAGCAATGGTGTAATAGGTTTGACCGTTGGGTAGAGTTTTTCCGTCAAGATTGCCCCAAAGCCAGACATATTCTCATTTGTTTAAATAAAGCAGATTTATTTTGCGATTTGCAGAAGGAAGCCTCCCAGCTCGCTTACAATCCTAACGGCGCTCAAATGAATTGGCAGCAACGTCATACTTATGTTTTACAAAGATATTTTAGACCAATTCACTCACAGTTAGAACAAATTAACAAAAATGTTTTAGGTTTATCAGTTCGTTGTTTTATTACTAGTATTTATCATCGCTCATTGTTGGAATTACCTTGGATATATTTAGGCAGTTTTTTGGCTAAATAATGAGGAAGCATCAATATGGGAAATATTCGTGTAATTGGCCCACGGGGTTCTGGTAAAACAACTTATTTAGCGGCTCTAGCTTATCAGCCTGTACAACCAGGAGGCAAGCCTAAAAATTTCAAAGTTCAGGCAATTAACGAAGACACAAGAAAACTGGCTGAAAAAGCTGAAAATCTGATTTTAGAAGGTGGTTCCCTAGAACCTACTGGCGTTTTAGTTAAAACTATCGATGATGTACCTGTCTATTCTTTTAATATTGCAATTTCTAACTTATTCCAAAAACATAAAAATATCAACTTAGCAGTTAGAGATTATCCTGGTGAAATTTTTGATGAGCTAGAACTAGGGTTAACAAATCAAATCCAAACAGAATTTATTGATGAATGTCTAGCAAAAGACGTGGCTGGTTGTTTAATTATGTTAACCGAGTGGAAGCATGGAACAGATAGGCATTACAGCAGAGTTTTACAACGCTTTATCGAATTAATGGATAGCCAAGGAAGAATCAATGATTTGCGCCTAGCTGTAGCCATAAGTAAGTGCGAACGTGGGGAACTTTGGCCTGGTAGGTTAGATCCAGAAGTTGATTTATTTAACACTCATTTACCAAAAAGTACAAAAGTTTTAAAAGAAAAAATTCCAAAGCGCAACTTAAATTTTTATGCCATATCAACCTTTGGGGTTCTGGGACGCAATAACCCGCGACCAAATCGGGTTGAAGAATGGGGAACGAATGGAAGAAATTCGGTTTTGCGAGAACCAAATCGTTGGCGACCTTACAACTTAATTGCCCCTCTTTATTGGCTAAGTACGGGTAGGAGAATGCGAAATGATGCGTGATTTGTTTAAAAAAACTGCTTCTGAACCGCAGCAAAGTAGTGCAGTGCTAAGGGTAATAGGCGATCGCTCTTCTGGTAAAACAACTTATATGGCATCTTTGGCACGCTGGCCCAATGCTGACCCTTCTAGCCCCGTACAGTCTGTCATCTCAGTTAACGAAGCCGGAGAAGAACTAATTACCAAAGCTCAAAATCTTCTCGAACAAGGATTAGCCCTCGAACCCAGCAATCTCGATGCTAGTGCAGCCGACATTAAAGATTACACACTCAGGATTACACTCAAGGGACAGTTTTCTTGGAAAAATGCCAAAGCTAGCATTGGTTCCAAATTGGTAAATCTCAACATCAGTTGTAAAGACTACGCTGGAGAGTTTTTTGCTGACCTCCTCCAACAATCAGGAAACCCAAAACTAAGAGAATACTTAGATGATTGCTTGCAAGCAACGGGAATTATGTTCTTGGTTGATGGTAATAGTCGTCGCAAAGACCTAGAGTATGTTACGGGGTTGGATAAATTTTTGACAGCCTTAGACCGTAGTGACATTATGGGTGGAAAGCGAAGAATCTCGCTGGTTTTGACCAAATGCGAACAATCAGAGTTGTGGGTTAATCGCCATAAACCTGCATTTGTCGCTGAGGCTCGTTTTCCCCAAGTTTACAGAAAATTGCAAACTTGGCAGCAAATGGGAGCCGGAAGAGTGGATTACTTCACTACTTCGGCTTTTGGGATGTTAGGTAATAATTTCCCAGAACCCAATGTAAATTTACTGAGTCGTGGGAGAGAAGGAATCGCCGCAGTGATCAAAGAGCCGAAGCGCTGGCGACCTTTTGGGTTAGTGGCTCCGATTTATTGGCTATGTACAGGCGATCGCCATAAAGAATTAGATAAAGGTTAAATATATGAATCCAGCAACTATTAAAATTCACGAATTTAGTACTGGTATTCGCCCAGAGAGAACTGCTGAGGGCGGTTGGGTATCACGGGGATTCACCGGACAATATATGAATATAACGCTTGCATCTGTTCCCCCGGCTGTTGAGCGTTCCATAGCTAATCGGGAATTTGCGGTCACAGAAGGTGCGTCAAGCGATCGGCCAGCAATCATCGGTCGCGTCGTAGGGAGTGGAGAGGACGCTTGGTCGGTGGTGGCGGTGGTGACACGGGGACGAGATGAGATAGGGCGCAGTTTGTCTGTTTATCGTTATTTTTTGTCTCAGGGGGATAAAGAAAACCTCCGGTTAATACTAGCTTGGTGGGAAGCTCAAGGAATGCCCAGGTTTAATCCCTTTGACACTAAAACTGTTGGGCAACCTAATTTATTTGATGTCACTTCCACTCACTCACCAAATATCCAACAAGAAGCTCTAGCTTTAGTTGTAAATAACTCTGAGCCAATACTAATAGAACCAACACATCAATATAATTTGCAAACTATCAATACCTTAGCAATTAAAAAATTCAATAGTTATGGCGGTGGTCAAAGTGCTTCTTGGGCGTTTAATGTTGAAGCCCTAGAACAACCCAGACGATTTCAAGTAATTCAAGCAGCGAGCCAGCGTGCCTATGAGATATTAGAAAGAGCAATCAAGAATGTTCCCCAAGTCTTAGCGCCAGTTGTTGCCGATGAAGAAGCACTGAAGTCTGCGATTCGCGGTTTAATTAATAGTTCCCAAGTAAAACCTGAAGCAGTGCAAATCATTGCGAATGCTCTAGAAAATCAGCAAATTAGCCAAGAATATTGGCACAGCTTGTTTGATGGACAAGGAGCAAAAACTGCAATTAGCCAAAAAATTTATAGTCCACAAATGGTCAGGTTAATTACCCTCAGAGCAATGGTAATACCAGAGACTATAACGGAATTTTTAGCTTGGCTGAATGTGAAAAGTATTAAGGATAAAGCCGACGAAAATCAAAATATTTCTTTAGAGTTTCAAAAATCCGTTCGCTCCAATTTTCCTAAAGAAAACCTTGCCGATGGAATTAAATATATTTTACCTAAATTACTAAATAGAACAATTACCCCAGAATCCGTATATTGGTTGTTAATCAAAAGCGGTAGTGCGTGGGTTTATTGTCAAAAGCAGTTTTTACATGACATTGTAAATGATTTAGAAATAATTCGTGATTATTTTGAAAATACTCAACGGCCATCTACTTTTCCTCATGAATTATTAAATTGCAATCAGGAAATTTGGAAAAAATTAATAAATTATTGGAAATTAGTTTATTTTAGTAACCATTACGTTGAATGTTATAAGCCTTTTGCTGAATTATTTGAGTATATAAAAGAATACAGTTTGTCTGCTTATTTCTACCAAGTAAGCGAAGGTCGGGTTCCTAAAAATGTATTTTATGAAGTTGCTGAAAAAAATAATATCCACGCAAATTATTTCACTTTTTTAGATTTAACAATTGAGCGAGAAGTTACTTGGCTTGAATCTTTTATTAATTTTATTTTTCAGGAGTATATCGTGCCAATTCAATTAGTTATTCCTTTTTCAATACTAATATTTTTAAGCGGTTTATTTGTCGGTTCAAAATTTTTGTCTCAACAGCAATCTACTCAGCAAGCAAATCAAAGAGAGTTACCCCACCAGGCTATTAATAATGGAAGAGATACTATTTCGGAATATCCAAGCGATCAATCAAGAATAGAAAATTCAACAGTTCAATCTCAAAATATACCAATAAATAAAAAAGAAATAGCAATGCAAGATGTACATATTCAACAAACAAGTAAAGCAGTTAAAACAATTATTAAAGAGCTTAAGCCAAATATTAAACAGCAAAATAATCAAAAGGTAGATACAGATAAAATTATTATCGATGAACTCAAAAAAATTCTGAATGTAAAGGATTTGAATTATGCAAAAGCAATAAAAGAACCTGGTAAAGAAAGGGAAAAGTTAGTAGAAGCAATCTATTTATATCAACTAAATGAATTTGACGAAAATGCTGCTTTTGGCTATATGGAATCAGGTAAACAAACACCTAATAAATTAAAAGATAAAATAAAAAATAATCTGGGGATTTAGAGTTTGTAAAATTCATAAAACAAGATGAGAATATATCTTTACATATTAGCTGGCATAACTTCAGCATTACTGGGCTGGAATATAGGTCAATTCTTCATCACAGACTTAAGTTTACTCAAACAATTTCCCGAAATCATTCTCTTTCCCTGTGTTGCTATATCTCTAGCAATTGGTATGGTGATGAATGAAATATTTATCAGTAACCCCACCCGACCTAAACTCAGCTTGCGGATTGCGAAAACTCCTTTACTCATCGCCTTTGCTTTAGGACTGTTAGCAGGTTTAATTGCTGGGGGTATTTCCCAAATTCTCTTTTTACCTCAAATTCGCGTTCCCACGCCAATTGTTAGAACCCTAGGCTGGCTTTTAATTGGTGCTTCAGTGGGTTTGGCTGAGGGGTCAACTTGGCGTTGGCACAGCATGGAAGCTGGAGATCCTAAACGCTTTTGGCAGCGCTTTATCACTAGCGTCATTGGTGCTAGTGCTGCCAGTTTAGTGGCTGCGGCATTATTTGAATTCATTCGTACCACTTTAGGTGCAATGCCATCTGAGTTTAAAGGTGTTGAAGACCCTTTAGGCTTTTCTATTTTGGGTTTATTACTAGGTTTCGTTTTTAGTATTACTAATTCTCCTAGCTATTTAGGTGCTTTGAGAGCAGGTGCAGGTTTCGAGTACACCGGGCCAAATTATGAAGATATCGATCCACAATTTAAGTCTGTTAAGCAAAAGTTTTCATATATAGATACTTCAGTACTGAAATTTGTTAGTGAAGGTGATACCTATGAAATCGAAGAAGGTTTGTCAATCCAATTACCTGGAACTGGAACAATTAGAATTGGTTCGGCGGTTAACAAATCACATATTTATATACCAGATTTACCCCTTCATGTTGCCGATTTAGTTTTAAAAAAACGTGAAGCAGTTTTGTCTCCTAACCCTCAGTCTTTCAAAACTATAGAAATCAACGGTGACCGTTTAACATCACGCAGAGATATTCGTTTAAAACACAACTATGTCTTGACATTTCATACAGTAAAGACCGATGGCAACAATGAAGAAAAAATTTATCGATTCGTCTACTATAACCGATTTCTTGACCCGCAGGCTTAGTTTATCAATGCTAATGTTAGCTGCGTTTGCATCTCCTAGTTTTGGACAAGCAAAGGTTGCAGAAATTGTGGGTAACCCTACTGTTAATGATGACAGAGTTACTATTCGCATTAAGGTTAAAAGTGCAGAAGAAAGACCTATTATGGGTCTACAAGATACGAATTTTAAATTATTAGTAGACAAAAAAGAAGTTTCGTTTAACAACAAAGATTGGAAAAGCCCTGAGGAAACTATACCACCACCAGCATGGATTATTGTCCTGCTTGATTTTAGTGGAAGTATGAGAGAGCTAGATAGTAGTAAGACAAAAAAAATTGCGGGAGCAATTAAAGCAATTCGCCAGTTAACCAGCGTCTTAAAAGACCGTGGAGAAAATACCCAAATAGCAATTGTTCCCTTTGGCGAACCTGGCGATAAATGTCCTCAAGGATATTCGATTAATCAAGATACTCTGGATAAATTTTTTGCTGCTAATGATTTTAAGCTACAAAATAATCTTGATTACTTAGAGAGTTTAACTCCCTGTGCTTCTACCAACCTTTATGAACCATTAACAAAAGCAGTCAAGTTTTTAGCTAATACCGCAGACTATCGTTTTTATCCGCCAAAAGATTCTCCCCAACCTCAGCCTAGACTTTCAATTATTCTGCTATCTGATGGTTATCACAATTTTGCAAATGAAGCCCAGGATTTTCAAAGTTTAATCAGTCTTTTAAAAAGAAATAGCAATATTATAGTGCATACCTTGGGGTATGGTTTAACCCCAGAACAGCTAGGTCAAAAATATAAGCTTGGCAGACCAGCTATTCGTGCAGATATTAATAGCCGTAAGGTTCCAGAAGCAGAATTTGTAGATAAACAAAGGTTAGCTGAAATTGCCAAAACCACTGGCGGAATAGCTGAGTTTTCTGGAGATGCAGAAGCCATTGCTGAAAATCTGCAGCTTTTTCTCAATGCTTTGCTAGGAGAGTACGAAATTAACTATACCCAACCTAACGCGGAACGTGGTTCTAAGCATAATGTGCAGGTTTTAGTAACTTCTAACGCTAATAAACCAGTACAGTCCCCACCAAAAGCTTACACCATCACTGTGTTTGGTAGATCTCTTCCCTTAACAGTAAGAATGTCTATGTTGGCGTGTATTTTGGTTTTGCTTTCATTAGGTGGTATAGTGCCATTTTTCTTGTGGGGTGAATACTTAAAAAAAGAAGCACTGGGAGATTAATGATAGCAATGAATATTCTATTCAAATTCACATCTGTAACTTCTTTGATTTTGCTTATAACCTCTGGTTGTACTCCTGCTGCCAATACACAAAACTTAACTACTTCCTCTTCTAATCTTACTAAATGTCCAGATAAACCTGAGGCTGTGCTTGATGCAAATAAAGTCAAAACTATTAATCTTAGTAACCAAAAAATTACAGAATCAGGAATGGTGAGTCAGAATAAATCTGTAGGATATGTTTTTGAAGCTCAAGCAGGTCAAAGGCTAGTTTATAACACTCTTCAAGATGTTTGTATTGCGGTTTATACACCAGAAAATCGACTTCTCAATAGTGGTGTTCTACCCATAACTGGAAAATACACCGTTCAAATTTTTATTCTTAAAGGTTCCACAACCTTTGATTTAGCTATGAATTTAGAAAGCAAATCAACATCTCCTCCTACTGTTACTCCTACAACTCCTACTGTTACTCCTACAAGTAGTACCACTCCATTAGCTACGACTCCGCCATCATTAACTAAAAATACTAATCCTAGTCCGATTTCCACATCGAAGGAAAGATTTTCATCTTTTACTAACAACAATGTCTCTCGACCATCTCCAACAGAAGTAATTAAAGATTATTACGCCAAAATTAATAACCGTCAGTATAGAAGTGCCTGGAATATTTTACCTGTTGAACTGCAAGAAGATAAAGAACTCCATCCGAATGGTTACAGTTCTTTCTTAGATTGGTATAGAGATAAAGTAGATTTTATAAATATTCATAATATTTATTTAGCCGAATCTAATAAAGATTATGCAACTGTGAAAATGAGCAGTACTTACTACATGAGATCTGGAAGAAAGGCTCCTATAAATCTCAATTTTTATATGGTGTGGAATGAAAGCCAGCAAAAATGGGAGCTTAGTAAAACTAAAATAGTTAATTAATACTATACAAGAGAACATGAATTATTTATGATCACTACTCAAAGAAATTTTATTTTTAATAAAAAACGTGGTAATAGTGGAAAAATAATACTATTATCAGCAATAGTATTATTACTATTTAATAGTGGTTGTAAATCACAATCTCAGACATTGGGTCAAGCTCCTTTGAATACTCCTGGTGCTACATGTCCAGATAAACCTGTGGATTCGCTAGATACCAAAAATGTTAAACAGATTCAACTAACTTCTCAACCTATAAAAGAATCGAGTCAATTACGAGCAGGTAAAGATTTAGGATATACTTTTGAAGCTCAATCTGGTCAAAGGCTGAATATTCAAACTAATGATGAAATTTGCATTTGGGTTTACACACCAGATAACCAAATAATCACTGGTAAAGATTTAACACAAACTGGTAAATATATAATTCAAATTTCTGTACCTAAAGGGTTATCAACTTTTGATTTACAACTGGCTTTAGAAAGCTCATCCAAACCTATATATTCAAATCAACCAACTACCACTCAAGAGCCAAATATATCAACTTCAGAAGTTCAGAGTGCTGATACTTTTGTAAGGAACCATTACATAGCTATTAATAATCGTCAATATAGTTTTTCTTATAAAAATCTTTCCCCTCGATTTATAAATGAAAATATTCCAGGTGGCTATTCTGATTATCAGCGTTGGTGGGATAGCGTTAAAGAAATAAAAATCGGTGAGATTAAACTGCTCAAACAAAATAATAATCAAGCAATAGTAAATGCTGAATTATGGTACACAATGAATGATGGTAAAACTTTTCAAGACTCTAAAAGTCGCATAGATTTAGTTTGGAGCAATGATAGTAATAAATGGTTATTTGATATGAAGAGTGAGCCTTAAATTTTAAAACCCATATATTCAATCTCAAAGATTCATTATGAAGAAAATAATTTGCTACTTTACATTATTAATAATTTATGGGTGTTCTTTTGGAATACCATCTGCTCCATTTGCTTCTACTTGTCCAGAAAAACCTACAAATACACTAACAGAAAAAGATGTTCAAGAAATCAATTTGGATGAAAAAACTTCATCTAAATCTGGTCAAGCTAGTGCGAATAAATCTATAGGATATAAATTTACAGCTCAGTCTGGTCAAAAACTGAGTTGGTCAACTGATAGTGATATTTGCGTTTGGGTTTATGCGCCAGATAACCAGATTTTGAAGGGCGGGGATTTACCACAAACGGGTAAATATATTATCCAGGTTTCTGCACTGAAGGGTTCTAAAACCTTTGATATGAAAATGAGTTTAGGTATTCTTCAAGCTTCTGAAAACCCGACTCCAACACCTTCTGTTTCTATTACTGCTATTTCTTCTAGGTTAAAGCCTACACCTACACCTACACCTACATCAGTAGCAGATTTAACTCAAGAACAAGCACTGAATATAGTTAAGGAATGGTATGCTGCTAAACCTCAAATATTTGCACCGCCTTTTGATACAACATTAGTTGATAAATTAGCCACAGGAAAGCTGTATGATAAAACTACTAATTCTGATCCAGATGCTGGCCCTATAGCTTGGCTGAAAGCTAATAATTCTTACTATCAATATAATCAATCAGAAATCAGAAAAGTTACAGATTTTTCTAATTCTGGCAGACGGCCATATATAAAAGTTAAAGTTTTTGAAGAACTATATCTTTATGGACCGAAAGGTAATATTGACCAAGAAAACTCTGGCTCGTACCAAACTGATTTTATATATTTTTTTGAAAAAGACAGCAATGGTGTATGGAAAATTTATGATTATTCAAAAATTTAGAATGATGTATAGGTAACCCCATGAATAAAAAGTATCGTAAAATAAAACGCTCAATTAGGTTGGATCGAGTAGCTATTTTAGTAGCTTTAGTTTGTTTACCATTAATTTCATTAATACTTTTAATATCAAAACTTTTTAATAGTTATCAAGTATTAAATAGCAAAAAATGTACCATAGAATCAAAAATTAATTTACTAACATTTATTGAAAAAAGTATTCAAGGCACTATTAATAAAAATCAAGTTAATTGTTTCTATTTTTATGGTTCATCTGAGGATAAAATTAAGTTATTTAGTAAAACTAAAATTACTTTTAAGACACCAAATAATCATCCGAGTATTTTACAAGGTTCTTCCAATATAACTTTGTCTAATACTGGAACATACTCAATTGTCATCAACACAGATAAAGATGTTGAAGATTACCAAGTAACTTTGAAGTTAGAAAGTAAAAACTTATCTGCCACACCTCCAATTAGAATAACTGAGACATTACCCTACAAACCAGCGATAATTAACTATGAGCCACAACTGATTTATAAGGTAGATAAACCTCCGTCTTTTAAACAAAATTTAAAATTACAAACAATAGTTAATGATATTGTGGCTTTGGCTAGCTCAAAAGGTTTACCAATAGATAGATTATCTGTCAGTTTGGTCGAATTAAATAGTACTGAATGTTGTGCCTATGGTCAATATTTAGCTCAAGAACCTAGATTTCCTGCAAGTGTAGCTAAGTTATTCTGGATGGTGTATTTATATGGCAAATATGAAGCAAAACTACTGCCAGAAGGGGCAGTTTCTTACAAAAATCTGGCGAAGATGATTCAAGACTCAGATAATGAGTCAGCTAGTTTAATTGTAGATACAATTACCCAAACTAAATCAGGTGAAAATTTACCTTCAAATGAATTTGATAGATGGGTTCAAAAGCGATTAGCAATGAATTCATTTTTTGAACAAGCGGGATATTATCCCATAAATATTAGTCAAAAACTTTTCCCAACTGATTATCAGAAAAATGATGCCCCTGCTGGTAGAGATTTACAGATACGTCGTGACGAATCCCATCCTTACAGGAATTATACAACTACACATAATGTAGCCCGATTACTTCTAGAAATTTATCAAGAAAAAGCTATTTCTAAAAAATATAGTCAAAGCATGAAGTTGTTGTTAAAAAGAAACTTGCATCCTAGTGCTTGGAGAAATAAAGAATTTAATGCTATTGAAGGTTTTTTAGGCGAAGCTTTACCAGAAAACGCTTACTTTGCTTCAAAAATGGGCTGGAATTTTAACACACGTAACGATGCTGCTATTATAGGAACTCCAAATGGTAAACATAAGTATATATTAGTAATTTTTGGTGACGATCCCAGCTTTTATAAAGATAAAAAACTTTTCCCTGAACTATCACGCTTAGTTTATGAACGTATGACAAATTAAAGCTATTTATAGTGAGCAAGAATACCAATGTTTAAGGAAGAAGATATTGGATTATGCAAAATGTATTTATAAAGTTCCGAACAAACAAACCTTTACTTTTTGGAATATACGGCGCAATTGGTTGTCTAATTGCTGCGATTTTCCTAGGAGAACCATTACTTGCTTTAACCAAACTTGCACCATCTGCACAACAAATTCCCCAAGCCATTGTTTTATTAATTGATGCTTCTTCAAGTATGAGCGATGGGAAATTAACAGAAGTTAAAACTGCCGCCACTAAATTTGTAGAACGTCGTAACTTAACTGAAGATAAACTGGCTGTAGTTAGTTTTGGATTAGAGATTAAAACTGCTACTTCTTTAACTGATGACGCTAACACTCTCAAAAGTGCGATCGCCAGTTTGTCAGAAGTTGGTGGTACTCCAATGGCACAAGGCTTAGATGCTGCTGTAGCAGAGTTGCAGTCAACGTCCCTGCGTCGCAACATCTTATTATTTACCGATGGCTTGCCAGATTCTCAAGTTCTTGCCTCTTTTTCGGCTCAATCTGTGAGAAGTCAGAGAATTAACTTGATAGCAGTTGCGACCGGTGATGCTGACACCAATTATCTAGCGCAACTTACAGGCGATCGCTCTCTGGTGTTTTATGCTAATTCTGGCCAGTTTGATCAAGCTTTTCGGAATGCTGAAGCTGCTATTTACAAGCAATTAGTCGAGTCAGAACCAATAGGAAATTATGGTGTAATATACTCTACATTGCGAATTGGTGGCTGGACAGCTTTTTTAGCAATGGGCATAGCGCTTGCTCTAATTATGGGGCAAAACCACTATATGCACCGTCGTCTCTTCACATTTAATAAAGGTAGTGTCAGTACTATCGGCAGTCTGGTCGCTGGTATGGTTGCAGGCGCAACTGGTCAATTAATTTTTTTGCCACTCACGAGTGGTATTCCTAACGTTGCTCTGATTGAGAGTGTCCTTACTTGGGCAATTTTCGGTGCTTTATCTATAGGTTTATTATCATTATTTATACGCAGACTCAGAAAATTACAACTATCGAGTGTATTACTTACTGGTGCGATCAGTGGCGCTTTGGCTGCTGGTGCTTGGCTAATGTCTGCTACTTATTTAGGAGATTTTCTAGGGCGATTAATTGGTGCAATTGTTTTTGGTATCTGCATACGACTATTATCTGGTTCCACTTTATTAAGTTTAGTTGCATTAATAGGAGTAGCCATCTTTGGTCAATTGGTATTTTTCTCAATTCCTGGTTTATCCATTCTAGAAACGATTGGCAGAATAATCGGTTGGACAATTTTAGGTCTATTGGTAGGAGGTGGAACATGTTTTTTTGTACCCAACCTCAAGCTGAATAAAGCATTATTGGGTGGTACTGTTGGCGGAACTTTAGGAGCCATTGGTTTTTTAGTAGCTGCGGCAGTATTTGGAGATATCCCCGGTCGTTTATCGGGTGCAGCCATATTAGGCTTTTTCATTGGTTTAATGATTGCTTGGGTGGAACAAGAACAATTAAATCAAGAACCATATCTGTTAGTCCATTGGACACCAACAGAGAAAACATCATTATTACTTGGTGCAAAACCCGTTGTCATTGGTAGCTCTGTCGATGCTCAAATTCCCTTAAATGCTTCAGAAGGATTTACACCGATTACGGCCAAAATTTATCAAGAAGGAGCCAATATTTTAATGCAATTTGATACAGGATATGCTGCAAGTAAAAATATGAAAAAAACTCTCCAGCAATTAAATGTAGGGGACACACGCAAGTTGGGAAACATTACTATAGAAGTCAAAGCTGCTACTATCCAACAAAACTTAACCACCTCTTGAATAGCATCCTGATACTGTAAATATGACTTTTAAAATCAGTGAGACGATAGGATGTACCAGTTTTTAAGCCATTTAAAGTACAAACTCAGCAAGCCTCTACTGTTTGGTTTATATGGAGCTATTGGTTGCTTCCTAGCTGCAATTTTTGCACAGATACTTTTTACTATGGTAGTACCATCTAAGGAACCCACACCGCAAGTAGATGTGATGTTCGCCCTAGATATTACCACTAGTATGCAAGGAGAAATTCAAGGCGTACAAAATGGTATACGTGATTTCGCTACTGAAATTAATTCTAAAAATTTAGATTGGCAAATAGGGTTAATTGCTTTCCGAGATCGCCTTGCTGGAGAAGAAGCAGGAATTTTAAAGTTTAATGGTAACTCGTTTACTAGTGATAGCAATCTTTTCCGCCATGAAGTAGGCAGAATTGGTTTAAGTGGTGGTGGTATAGATGAACCAGAAAGTAGCTTAGATGCTTTAGCCTTAGCAGCACGCCAATCTTTTCGGGCCGAAGCAACTAAAGTAATTTTGTTGATTACCGATGCACCGCCTCATATTCCTGATCGCGAAATGCAGTCTGTGACACAAGCTGATAGCGTATTGCGCCACAATAAAATTAATCAGTTGCACTTAGTTATCCAGGAAAGCGATCGCTCTACTTTCGAGGGGTTGCAATCAACTATCCCCGGAGAAGTCTTCTCACTTAGCGAAGCAGCTTCTGGACGCAGTGGATTTGAGCGGATTTTACCTCTGATTGGACAAAAGATCGCCGAAACTACAATTCAAGGACTGCAAGACACCAAAAAATACCCTCTCAAGCAAAGGGGAGTGCTTATCCTTCTCACCGCAACTTCAACAGGTATTTTGGCAATTGGAGTTACTTTAGCTTTAATTATAGGACAAAATCACTATCAACGTCGTCGTCTTCTCACAGTTGGTGAAGCCAGTGTGAGTACAGTTGGTAGCTTGGTGGCTGGTATGGTTGCAGGAGCCACTGGTCAATTACTCTTTTTACAATTTGCCAACATTCCTAACACTAAAGATATCGAAATCATTATTAATGGGGGAATTGCTGGTGCTGTTTTCACAGGATTGATATCCTTTTTTATACCAAAGCTCAAATCGCTGAAATTTATTGGATCTATAGTTGCTGGGGGTATTAGCGGTGCTTTAGCTGCTGGAAGTTTACTAATTTCTACTAACTTTTTAGGTAGTTTTTTTGGGTTTGGAAATTTTCTAGCTCAGTTGATTGCTGGACTGATTTTTGGTATCTGCATTCGATTCTTAGCAGGTTCTTTCTTTGGTTTTGTCGCTGGTATCGCAGTAATCTTCTTTGGTCAATTATTATTTGTGTCCATTTCTAGCGTTTCCATCTTAGAAACGATTGGCAGAATAATCGGTTGGACAATTTTAGGTCTATTGGTAGGAGGTGGAACATGTTTTTTTGTACCCAACCTCAAGCTGAATAAAGCATTATTGGGTGGTACTGTTGGCGGAACTTTAGGAGCCGTTGGTTTTTTAGTAGCTGCGGCAGTATTTGGAGATATCCCCGGTCGTTTATCGGGTGCAGCCATATTAGGCTTTTTCATTGGTTTAATGATTGCTTGGGTGGAACAAGAACAATTAAATCAAGAACCATATCTGTTAGTCCATTGGACACCAACAGAGAAAACATCATTATTACTTGGTGCAAAACCCGTTGTCATTGGTAGCTCTGTTGATGCCCAAATTCCCTTAAATGCTTCAGAAGGATTTACACCGATTACAGCCAAAATTTATCAAGAAGGAGCCAATATTTTAATGCAATTTGATACAGGATATGCTGCAAGTAAAAATATGAAAAAAACTCTCCAGCAATTAAATGTAGGGGACACACGCAAGTTGGGAAACATTACTATAGAAGTCAAAGCTGCTACTATTAAATGAATATTAGAAAACAGACCATAATATTATGAGATCAGGTTTGGTGAATTTTATAAATTAATTACAAGCCACATGGTTAAATATAGATTCTCTTTAAAAGTAAAAGGTGACAATAATGAATACTCACATATTTTAGACTTAAGCCCTAATCAAGAAAATATGCCCGAGCATGTTTTTAGTTCAAAAACTAGAGAAAATATCCGTTTAGATCTCCAAAATAAAACTCTATGTGCTATCAAAGACTTTCATCTTAATCAAATTATTAATACTTGGATACAAGATATTAAAGAAGGTTATCGAGATAGTAGTCTCACCCTGCAATTACCTTTATTGATAGAATCAGGAATTGACCAGATAAATGAACAAGGTAATCAAGAAAATCCAGCCCTAGTTAATCCTGATTTATCTGACATAGAACCTATAAAGGGAATGCTACCACCATTAAATTTTTCTTAAGCCATTTGATTAAATTTTCAACATAATTACAAAATACTAATAATAGGAGAATTGTAATGAGTAATGTATTAAATGTATATATTACACCTCATCGGGAATTTTTACCTGCGGAAACCGAGGGACAAAAGCTATTTCTGATGCTGAAACTGCGACCCACAAAAGAGGTTGCGGTTTCTCGTCCACCCACTACCTTTGCTTTTGTCATTGATACTAGTGGTTCAATGTATGAAGTAGTCGCAGGGGCAACAAGACCTACAGGTGTGACGTATACCCAAGATGGCAAGGAATATAACCAGGTAACAGGGGGTAAATCAAAAATTGATATTGTCATGGAGTCCTTATTAGCGTTGGTGCGTTCTGGCAGATTAGGAGCAAGCGATCGCGTGGCAATAGTTCAGTTTGATGATACGGCTTCGCAGATTATTGGCTTGACTCCAGCAACGCAAGTTAGTCAATTAGAAAATGCGATCACTCAACTTCGCAGTTTCTCCGGCGGTACTCGGATGGGGTTGGGTTTGCGTCGTGCTTTAGATTTACTTGCTGGTCAAGACATGGCTGTTCGACGTACCCTACTTTTCACGGATGGTCACACTTTTGACGAAGACATATGTCGGGAAATAGCATCAGATTTTGCCACTAAAAATATCCCGATTACTGCATTAGGAGTCGGAGAGGATTTCCGAGAAGATTTATTGACCCACCTAAGCGATTCCACAGCTGGAAGCTCATTATATGTAGTTCCCGGAACTGCTATTGGCACACAAGTTTCCATCCTAGATTTACCAAACAAAATTATTGAAGAATATAGTCAGGCACAGCAAGAAGTAATTACAAACCTAGCTTTAACAGTCAAAACCGTCAAAGGCATAGAACTTACCCGCATTGTCCGTGCCTATCCTACACAAGCCGAATTCCCTCTGACTCAAGAACCTTATCCTATTGGCAATGCAGCAGCAAGTGATGAAACAATCTTTATCCTCGAATTCAGCATGAACAGTCGTCCTGCATCCCGCGTCCGAATTGCTCAGATGGGTTTAACCTACGATATTCCAGGACAGAACCGACGCGGTGAACTTCCGCCCCAAAACTTAGTAGTGCAATTTGTCGCTGGACAGGGAAGTGTAGTGCAAGTTGATCAAGAAGTCATGGATTATGTACAGCAATGCAATATTTCTAACTTAGTAAACCAAGCGACAAAAATTGCTGATCGCGACCCGCAAAAAGCTGAAGAACTATTAGAAACTGCACGGCGCATGACGGTAAGAATTGGCAACAAAGAAATGGAAGCATCTCTTAATGGCGCTCAACAAGAGTTGCGGAAAACTCGCCAAATTTCTGCCGGAACCCGTAAAACCGTCAAAATGGGCGCTAAAGGTAAAACCGTCAAAATGGGTAACGATATTAATGATCAGCTTTCAGAGGAAGAAATGCGTAAACTCACAGGAACTTGAAATAATTGTGAATTTTAGGTTGCTAACTAAAAAATCACCAATTTTATTTACAACATAAGGAAGTATATCCATGATTAGTTGTGCAGCTTGTGGCTATGATAAAAACCCAGATGATGCTGAATATTGTGATGCTTGCGGTTCTGCACTCCAAGCATCAGCAGCACCATCCACGCTTACTTCTCCTATTGCACCCACTCTGATCCAAACACCAATAATAGAAACAACAATACCAACACCACCAATACCACAACCAACAGATCCGACTTCTACTCCTTCTTTTCCTACGTTCCCGACTACTCCTACAATAGCCAAACTTATTTCCAAACAAGCAGGTTCTCCAGTAGCAGAATTTTCCTTAGACAGTAATGCTGTGGTTGGTATATTTGACCCTGATATGGGGCCAGTTGATATTGACTTAGAAGAATTTCCTGGTGGTGAAACAGTTTCACGCAACCATGCAGAAATTTACACAGAAGGTGGACTTTGGAAAATTAAAGACCTTGGTTCGACAAATGGCGTTTTCATTAAACGAAGTGGTCAAACTCGTTTCGGAGCCAGAATTACTATGCCTGAAACTATAAATTTTGGAGACGAAATTGCTTTTGGCAAAGTGCGATTTCTGTTTAAAGAAAATTAGTTTTTAGAAAAAATAGGAGGTTATTTATACAATTTTTAACCTCCAAGAACATTTAATCAATAGTATAAATTACTGAATCATTGGCTTTTATATGACATTACCTTTAAATGACAAAAATAGTAGTTTATTAATTCAAGAAAATCAAAGCGTTCAAATAGACAACTTCCAAGTAGAAGTCATTTCATACCTAGGTCAATATACAGCGGATATATATAGCTTTAAAGTAAAAATATTACCTTTAGATTCTCCTAACACTGCAAGTAAATTATGCTTAATGAGGGTTGGTTCGGTTCAAGGTGGACTGTACCGAGAGTTAAAACTAAGGGAAGCTCTCGGAGATTACAAGATGATTGTAGAACTTATCACTTACATTACAGCCGAATCTGTAATTGTTAATGTTCATCCGCCTATAGTAGAGCAAAAATTATCCGAAAATGAAAAGTATGAAATAATAACTAATACAGAAGATATTACAACTATAACTAATTCAAAAAACATAAGTTTGCATCAAAATACAAATGAAGATAACGAGACAAGTTTAGTAATTGATAAAGATGCTTCACCTCTGTCTATTCTATTAGAAACCGACTCAGAGCATTTAGAAGATGAATACTATCCAGAAATAGATTTTTGCTCTAATAATGTTGGGAGTAAGCTTATATTAATTAGCGAATACCCAGAATACACAAAAACCCTGGATACTTGGTTACAATCAGATCATTCTTTAGAAGAATCTTTATATATTACTACCCAAGTTTGTCAATTTTTTCGGTATGTTTATGAACGTACTTGGTGTTTTATCTCCTTAGAAACTCACTTGATTAAAATAGGAACTCCCTGCCAGTTTTTTGATTTAACAAATGCTTATCCTGTTAGTGAAATGCTAACTGCTGGTTTATTAGGAAATTATTGCGCTCCCGAACTCGCCTATAACAAAAGTCCTATTCATGAATCAATGAGTATCTATACAGTTGGAGCATTATTATATCACTCTATTCACAAACAACCCTTGTTACCACATCAAACTATTGAACTCAAAATTAATCCTATTCCTCGCATTTATCAAATCTTAAAAATTTGCTTGTCTCCTGTTATCGAAGAAAGATTTTCTTTGTCTCAACTTCTGAGTATTTTAGTAGAAACTCGCCAAGCTATTCGTGCTCCTAAAATTAAGTGGAATGTTGCTAGCCGCTCAACTGTAGGTCTATCAACTAGCCGCTTGCAAAATGAAGACAACTATGGTGTCAGACAACAGCAGTTAAGTGATATTGAAACCATGATATTAGGAGTTGTTGCTGATGGCATGGGTGGTATGTCTCAAGGAGAACTAGCAAGTCAATTATCTGTGCAGACAGTATTAGATGAACCTATACCAGCTGAATTTAAAACTATAGAACAACGCAATGAATGGTTGATGTCGTTATTTCAAAAAGCCAATGATGTTGTTTCCAAAAATGTAAAAAACGGCGGAACCACTCTCAGTTTGGTATTAGCCATAGCACAACAATTAATGGTAGCCCACGTTGGTGATACCCGTATTTATTTATTACGTCAAGGAGAAATACGTCAGTTAAGTGAAGATCACTCTCTTGTAGCAATGTTAGTTGCTAGTGGTCAAATAACAGAAGCAGAAAGCTTAGAACATCCAGATCGTAATGTACTTACTAAGTCTCTTGGTTCAAAAAGTAAACTAAGTGATGGCTATGTTCAAGATTTAAAACGTACTACTCAAGAATTATCAATGACTTTAGAAAACGGAGATATTTTGTTGCTGTGTTCTGATGGAGTTTGGGATTTAGTTTCTAAAAGAGAGTTTGCAGAAATTTTTAATAACAATAAAGATTTGCAAGCAGCTGTTGATACAACTATTGAAATAGTTATTGAGCGAGGTGCATCAGATAATGCGACTCTTTTAGCAATGCAATGCCGGATAGATAAATAGTCAATATATAGATTTTGAATCATGCTACATTTTTAACCAATTATTACTCAAAATTTATTATAGTTCGACACCATTTTATTTAAAAATAAAATACTCATGACATAAATTTAAGCGAATAAATGTTGTTCCAATTTAAGTAGCTCAAGGTTCCTATCAATCATATAGACAAAATATTTCCTAACAACTCAGCTTCCCAGAAATATTAATTATTACTAATTAAGTAAATCAGAAAAATGTCTATTCCATGTCCAACTTGCCTCACTGACAATATAGACAATACAGCTTATTGTATTGCTTGTGGTACACCTCTGGTTTCTATGATCAGTTCTGGTGAACAGGTATCTGCATATCATTTGCCTAGTGGTACTTTACTAAAAAAAGGGCTATACAAGATAGAAAAAGTGCTGGGAGAAGGTGGCTTTGGGATTACTTATAAAGGAGTTTTTTTACAAAATTCGGCCCAGGTAGCGATTAAAGAACTCTGGCCGGAAAAAGCGGCTAGGATTGGCTCTACAATTACATGGCCTTCTTCAATTACCCCTTTACAAAGACAACACCAAATTCAAAAATTTCAGCTAGAAGCTAGTTGCCAACATAAATGTTCTCATCCTAACATCGCTAAAATTTATGATTGGTTTGAAGAAAATAATACTGCCTATATAGTAATGGAATTTATTTCAGGAAAATCATTATTCCAAATATTACAACAAGAAGGTGTATTAGAGGAAAATCGTGTTACATCTTATTTTATTAAAATAGCAGAAGCTTTAAAAGTTATTCACATTAATAATTTACTACATAGAGATATCAAACCAGATAATATTCTTATTGATAATCAAGATAGACCTGTATTGATTGACTTCGGTGCTACGAAAGAATTTATTGCCGGTCAAACACGCGAAATGAGCGTGACATTAACACCAGGTTATGCACCTTTGGAACAATATAGCTATCGAGGTAAGCGTTTTCCAACAACAGATATTTATGCTCTATGTGCTTCAATGTATGAATTATTAACTGGAAAGTTACCTGCTGCTGCTACAGATATAGCTAATGGTTCAGAACAACTTGTGCCACCTCGAAAGTTACGTTCCAATCTTAGCCCTATAATTGAAAAAATTATTCTTACAGGGATGCAATTTAAGGTTGAAGACCGCTTCCAAACAGCAGATGAATTAATTGATGCTCTCAACGGTAAATTTACTTCTCCCAGCCAAAAAAGAGCACATGAATTAGTTAAACAAGGTAAATTATTAGAAGCAGTTTTAGCTTATGAAAAATATCTCAATAGCGAACCAAATAATGGCGAGGCAGCAGTTGAAGTGGCATTAGTTCAACTGTATATCGATGAAAACAAAGCAGAAATTGCTGCCCAAAAAGCGCTCCAATTACAATCTAATGATGGGAGAATTTATGGAGTTTTAGGAGTTGTTAACTGTCGAAAATCAAATTGGTTAGAAGCAGTAAAAAACCTACAGCAAGCAGCACAATTAGCTCCTCACGAAGTTTGGATACAAGCAAATTTAGCTTGGGCATTAGGTAAATCCGGTAATTGGCAGCAAGCTGAAATAACTATCAATAAAGCACTTCAACTGGATGCTAACTGTACTTTTGCGTTAGGCTTACAAGCATGGATAGCCGTAAATCAAGCACAATGGCAATTAGGAATTCGTGCTGCTACTCAAGCAATTTTTAAGTCGAAGCAAAGCTCTTCTAGAAACTCGCAAGAACTACAGCAGTGGGTGTATCCTTACCTAATTCTTGCCTTAGATAAAGCAGTAGTTACCAAGCAAGCAAGCGATGTAAAAAGACGTATTCAAGAATTTATTACTCAAGTACCTGACAATAGTTTTGGCTGGGGTTTCAAAGGTTGGAAAGCAGGCATACAAGGTTTATGGAATGATGCTATTGCCGATTTGGAGCAAGCAAGCCGTAAATCACAAGTTCCTGGTTGGGTACTCATAAATCAAGGAATTGCTCAGGAACATTTGCAGAATTTTCCGGCAGCTATCCAAGCCTACGAAACTCATACTCAGCAATTTTTACCTCATGCTTTTGTTTTATTTCGTCTCGGCACTTTATATGGACGATTACAACAATGGAAAAAGGCACGGTCTTATCTAGAAACAGCAGTTCAAGTAAAACCAAATTATGCAGAAGCTTATCATAATTTAGGGTGGGTGCTTCTAAATATTAAAGATCAAGATGGTCAGATAGAAAACTTCCGCGAAATTTTGTCATCCTATCGTAAAGCTACTGAACTATATAAACAGCAACAAAAACATCCTCTAGGCCAAAGCATTAAACAAGCTTTTCAAGCAGTTGGTATTAACAATTTCTAAATCTGCATTTACTCCTCCGTTGAAGAAAATACACGCTAAATGCTAATTCTAGGAGCAGCACTTCTGCTAACTAAAATTTTGGCATTGGAACTGAAAACAAGAGAATATACAAAGATTCGACCAATAACACTGTGATTTGAACGATATTTTTGCCAAAGGGTCACGAAATGCTTCAAAACTCATTAGGACAAGATATACTTCATAATTTAGTTGTGAGTTGTAAGAATGATAATCGTATAGTTGGGGGGAGACAGGGTTGAGCAAAGCTCAACCCTGTCTCATTAATAAAGAGAATGGGAAGAAGCTGCCGTCGGCAGCTTCTTCCCCCACCCAATGATTATCATTATTATGTTGTTGACGGCGATTCATGCCCAACAGTGTCTCGCTTGGGTTTGCGTTGTCCAACCCGTGTGCCTGACTTTTTCTGGGGACTCTTATCTGTTTGCTGTTGCGTGTCCTGGGTTATCGCCTGAAGGTCAGTACTAGGATTACTAAGTGGCGTTTCAGTAATTTCAAGCGTTTGAGTAGATGTAGTTTTCTTACGAGTCTGCTTTTTCTTCAAGGCTGGCTCTACGGGGATCTCGTTTGCTGTTGTGGTCGTAAATTCTTGTGGTGCAGGTACGTTTGGCTTTTTCCGAGTCGATGTAGTTTTAGGTGGTGACTCTGTTTTCGATGAAGTGATTTCACTACCGACCAACGGAGTTTCAGGAGGGACTGCACTAGTCGGTACATCCGTTGAACCCATTCCTATTTGTAGCAAATGCCATAAGTGTTCGCGGCGGCTCTCCATATAGCTCAGTTTTTCTTCGCCTTCAGTCGCTTCTATTGCCATACGTTCGCACTGCGCTAGCGTTAGGGTATGTTCGTGTAATTGTTTTAAAGTTAAAGCTTTATTTCCATCATCTAATGCCGCCGCCACAGTTCTGATGAGCCAGTCTTTTAGGACTCCAAGACAGCCAATAGAATGTTCATAGAAGTAAAGCCAATGCTGCATTAATTCAGGAATATTAGTATCAAGAGGTACTTGCTTGAGGAGTGCCAATAACGCTGCTTGAAAATCCAAACGGTCTTGTTCATTTTGGTACAAATAGCGCGGAAAGTGGATATCCAGACCGCGCCGGGATGCTTGACCACTTAAATTGCGGAAATTTAACAGTTCGTAAGTACCAATCAGGATGTGTAAAACACCCGTAACATTCGTCATGGATTTAATCCAATCCAACTGGTCTAAAAGCTTGCCAGCATTACTTCCAGTCCCAATCTTCATTAAATGTTGCGCTTCATCCAGGATAACCGCACGTACACCACGTTTGGTTATCGCTTCTTCTAATGCGTGGCGCAGTTCTGGAGAATCATTAAACTGGGAAGTTTTGCTAGTACGTCCACGCCCTTTTTTCTCCCATGCCTCCGACGTATCAATGTCTACAATGCTACGACGCTCGTAGAATGGCTCATTCAAAAGCTTCAGCGCAGTCCGGTAATAGTCAGTTCGATTAAACACCCCACTGTCAGGTGGACGTGTCTCTATCAGTAACAGAGGTAATTGAGGTACATAACCGTTGCGGTAGCTTGAGTCATTTGATACATAATCCTCAGTTTGAGGCGCATTTAAACGTCGGGCAATTTGCCGTATCATCGTCGTCTTGCCCACACCGCTTGGCCCATACACCAACACATGAGCAAATCCGGCAGGTTCTCGAATCGCACGCATGAGCAGCATATCTACCCGTGCTAACTGTGGATGTAAAACTGCATACTCCTTAAATTGAGTAAGTAAGTTTATGTCATCGCTCCTGTTCCTGTTTAAATCCATCTATTTGTATTCCGCTAATATTGGCAGTGAACTTAGATCCAACGGTTCAACGTTTCGAGATGGTACGTGCTGCGATGCAACATCTTCACTCTGTTGTGCCAATACAGCAAATGTTGAATGAACTTGGTTTACTGATGGAACAGAAGAATTACTAGACGTTAAATTGTCTAGTAAGCGTTTACTTTCCAAATCACGCAATCTTTGCAGCAACAAGGCTTCATGTTCTTGGACATTGGCAATGAAGTCAGCTAAATGTTTGGCATTCAAATTCGTCGCCGTGGCGCTACGTTTGTTCAATTGCCTAATTTCTTGTGCCGCTAACAACACTTCTTTTTCAGTGCGTCCCACGAAAGTACTGTAATACTGAGAGATACATCTCACCCAGCGCCCATCAACATAGGCGTAAGCAACTCCCATATCAAAAGGATCGTAGCGTACTGGTACTAATGTTTTTTCTACATTGGGATTGCGGAAAGCATCACTCCAATAGTAGAGATAATTGACTTTAATCCCTTGTCCCGGCTGAACTTTCGCCTGACCTTTGGGCGTGGAAGGACGTGTTGCCATGAGGAACTCTTCGTTATAAGCAATACTTCGGTGTAAGCGTTCTCCGGCGATTGACAACCCTTCGGTATAAACAACGCCTGGAGACGCACCTAATGAGTCATGATAATTTGAGTCGTAAATCGAGTAAGCCCACTGGGTCAGGTAAGTATATAAATCTCCCAAATTCCAAACAGCTAACTGTTTTGGGTCAACAGTTTTGGTGAGTTGACGCGGCTGTTTACTTGCTTGAGTATTACCTAATAGGTTATAGATAAACTCAGTATTTGTCGTCCCAAATAATCGTTCAATTACCGACCCAAAGCGGGGTTTACCACCAGGTCGTGTTTTCTTGGTGCAGTGGTAGCGTGCTAGCAAGGTGTCAAAGTATATACTGTGGAATTCTTTGCCACCATCTACAACTAATGTTGAGGGAAAACGACCTTGGCGCTGGACTAAAATACGTAGCCCCATCATGCAAGACCTGTAAGAAGGTGCATCAAAAGTCAGATAAACTGCCAATATTCGCCGAGAATAAGCATCGGTCAGTAATGTTAGCCAAGGTCGTCCCAGTAACCGACCTGTAGCTTGTGAGCGTAATTCAATATCGAGTTCGGTATGGTCGATATGGACTATCTCCAGTGGACGGTTTCCGTGAGGACGTGTATTTAAAGCTAGTTCCCAGACAAAAGGCTCTGTTGCGTATGCGGCTTTTGCTCCCTGACGCTTTAATGTCTGCTCATGGGTTGGGCGTTTTTTTAAACGCTGGTAGAAGGTGCGGTTACTAAGGGGTTGTATATTTAATGCTGTACAGGCTCTGACATACGCCCGATATACTGAAGCGCCTGTCGCTTGTCTTGGTGTTTCAAAATGCTCCTTAATAAATTTATCTAATAATTCACTTGAATCTGTTGGCGATTTTGGTTGACGATTCCCTTGCTGATGTGTGCGTGGTAGCAACCCGACATAACCGCAACCTAAACTTGCTTCTGCTTCACGGAACTGTTGTACCCATCTACGCAAGGTACGTGGGTTGATGTCTTGATAGATATCTGTATGGCGTTGGAAATATGCTTGTACTATATTAAATTTTCGATTCGCTTCTTTTAAGTGAGATGGAGAAGCGGCCTCCATTAAAGTCCGTACAGTTTCATTTCTTGTTACATCTGTAACTCCGTTGTGGATTTTAATGGTGCCACTGTCGAATAACTGGAGAAAAAATGCTGTGGGCAACTGTATTGGGAAGCCTGACTCTGGTAATAGCGTGGTTGTGGTCTCGCCATAGTTAACTAAAGTCCATAGCGCCGAATCCCACTCAAGGGCTGTGTTAGGTAGCAGTGTTGTGGGACTACTGGGAGTATTCTTTGTAGTTACTCCTACAACAGATGCGTGTGTATAAGCGTCATGATTTTGTTGACTTACCCATAATCGTGTCCTGTAATGTTCAACTAAGGGGACAGCAGACAAATCCACGTACAAAAGCTCAGTTGCAATCATGATGTATATGTCATTGGCACATACATCATTTAATTCTTGTAGCAATGCCGCAATCGTTATTCCTGGATTTGCTTCCAGGTAAGCCAGAACTGTCGAGTGTACATCTGTTGTCAAATTTGATTTAAATCCCAGGTAATCTGACAAAAACATCAAGTTCTGGGTAAAGACGGGATTCAATTCGGCATCAGTACGAACGCAGTATTTTAGACCAAATTGTGATGCGTGTGCTTCTCCTGGTGGGCAACGCCAATGACCGGATGCTGTTTTTTGATAACGCCCAGGATATTTTTGTGCTAAGAACTCTAGTTCCTTAACTGTTTTCCACTCTTCCCAGCAAGCACCATCATGACGTAATACAAAAAAGTCAGGGGTATGATAGTGACCTATATTACGCCCTGCTTGATTTTTATACTGGATTTTGAATGGTGGGGGCTGGTCGTAGAACTCTAAAACTTTGGGGTCGTGTTCCATCAAGTAAATCGCCCACAATTCCACTGTATGGCTCTCGAATTGAATTGTGACCCCCATTTTAGAACTAGGGTACACGCCACAAACGTTCTTGGTTCGTCCTTGTACCCGACGTGAGGGTGGGGATTTCCTGATTTGTGTAATCAAATCAATGGTGTTGGTTGCTAGTTGCTGTTGCCTACACCAATCTTCAAACTCGAATTCGTTCATTTGAGCTTCACCTCCGGGAGCGTGACCTATGTGATACAAGGACGGCTTTGTTGCTTCACTACAGTCTCCTAAAAATACTTATCAACGCGAATTGAATCATATTTTAGTCAGTTTGAACCATATTTTGTCATCTAAGTTGTACATAGGAGTGATTTTTAGAGAATTATTCGGGAGAAGTTTTTTCTTTTTCGTTATGACAACTCTAGGATTTATTATGATTCACAATTAGGACACGCGGCCATAATTTTATGCAAACTTTTATGTGATGTTTAGGCTGTAACCCTTGAAATGTCGTTAATTTTTGGTCAGGGTATGATTCACAATTTGGTCATCCAGGGGGTAAAAGCACAATAAGCATTGTAAAATTTTTTCTAACCATCGCCAAAGCCGCTTAATCATGATACTGAACTCAATATACGTGTTATCTCTATCTTCAATCGTAGCGATTATATATCAGTATCACTGAGGAAATTTGTATTTTTTTAATGAGTTTTATTGAAGGAAATATGAAAAATAATTCCAATCATCCCTAATAATCAATGATTCACCCCACCAGTAACAATAAAACTAGCCCAATAATACGGATGCTCAAAAGGCGGAATCTGTGTATTGATTTTATCGAGGTCATGGCGAATCATATCCGCTTCATCCCGCAATTCCTCCGCACAGATAAAATTGTACTCACCCATCTCCTCAGCCCGTTCCTCATACCACCTCGCAATCTCACCATACGTCACACCACACAACCACCTTTGTGTGCGCTTCAGCGCAGCAGCAGGAGCAGTATCCCGATCGCACTGACGGTAAAATTCAATCGCAAATAAAGCACTAGAAATTGATTCCACTGTCCACAGGGTACTAACAACATTCGTAACACCTTTACTAATAAAACCACTGACCAAACCCACGTATTCTGTAGTAATTGTTTGGCTACCAGTAATCGCTGTTTCGCAAGCCGAGAGGCTGACCATCTGGTAATTATTAAAAGGTAGCTGGAGAATATCTTCTAGAGTTAGCCTGTCCGTATGGCTCAAAGCAAGGGCTGATTGTTTGGGATTTTGGAAAATATAGGTTCCATGTCCGGTAAAATGAAAAAATTTATACCCAGAGGCAAGAGCTTTTTCGACATTTTCTTTTGTCGCGTCGCTACCAGCTAAACGGTGAGGATTGGCAAACATTTGGCTAATAGTTGCTGACTCCATTTCTGCATGACGAAGCTCTTCAAATTTCTTGTCTGCGATAATATCCGTGCTGTCTGGTGCTTCTACGCTTAATAACTGTTTGCTGGTATCAGTATTTTCTGAGCGATCGCTTTCTTGATGATTGACGCGATCGCTCAAGGAAAGCCCAATTTTAGCACTGGGTAAGTAAGTAATTGTAAATTGTTCTGGAAATAAGAATTGCAGGGGAAAACGATGTAAATCCTGGTGGGGAATAAGGATGAGGTTTTCGACGGGTGGGACTGCATCATCCGCAGAGATGGCATTGACAATAGCATTGATATCAAGAATTTTACCCAAATCTTCTAAGTATTCCGGTAAGCGATCGCGCCATGTGGCTTGTCCTGCTTCTTGGTTGTCTTTACCCTCACGATACTTGGTATATTCTTTGTTCCAGTTTTGTACCCAGGCTTCAAACTCGCGGTGTCGTTTTACTGTTGTTGGCAATTGTCCATCTAATGCTTGGTTTTCCTCCAGGGAATTGGTTGCAGATATCTGAGGGGAAAGGACTATGGGTGATGGTACATTATGTTTGAGGATAAAGGTATTGAGGGCATTCGGGCTAATATGCCAGTAAATAATCGCAGTTGTGGGATTAAGTAACTTTTGTATTTCCGAGTAGTTAGGGGAGGAAATCTCATCACCCAAAGAGTACAAAAGCCAAGTTAAACAAGCATTTTTACCTTTTTCTGCGAGTTCCAAGGCTGCACACCAATTTCCCGATTGTATGGCTAAGTCAACGGTTAATTGTTGAAAACCAGCAAATCGTAAGGCTAATTGTTGCTTTCTGGCTGGACTGGGGGTGTTTTCCAGCAGATTTTGTAGGATATCCGTAGCCCGTCGTTGGAGTTCTTCAGCCTCAGAAGTTTGTCCCAAAGCTGACAAGCAGCGAATTAAATCTCGCAGAAGTTCTAAATGCGCTTCAGGAAACTGTGTCAGTGTTTTTAGTGCATTTTGATAGCTTCTAAAAGCCCTACCCCAGTAGGGATATGGATTATCATCTCTGCATCCCTGGAAATAATGGGCGTTTCCTATAGCCTGATGTAATTTACCCCAACCTTCTGGATGGGTTTCTTGGGGACAATGTTTTAATCCTTCTTCATAGCTCGCAAATTGACCTTGCCTACCACCCCCGTTTAAATTTGGGTTCTTAAATGTGATAACGAGGTCGGGGTAAGAGGTGACTACGGGTAAAATAAATAAACCAGTTGGATTTATCTCTTTCTCAACGATGCTTGAAACTGCTAATCCTCTATTAATCCAAGTGTTGTAATCGTCGGATTTTAATTCTAGGGCTTGGTCATAGGAGGCGATCGCTTCTTGATATTGCATCAAATTATGCAGAGATACTCCTCTGTCAGCCCAAGGTCGAGACTCATTTGATTTAATTTCTATAGTTTTACTATAGGAGATAACTGCTTCTTCATGTCTTCCTAAGTTGGCTAGTGCGATACCTCTATTGTGCCAATAATTACTTTCTCTGTCATTAATATCTCCTAGTTTCTTCCGAATATTAATCAGTTTTTTGCCAGTATTTATTGCTTTTTTACTAGCATCTATTGCTTTGTCGTAGGATGCGATCGCTTCTTCGTATCTTAATAATTGAGCTAGTACCAAACCTCGCCCATTCCAAGCATTAAACACCTCTATGAAGTTAGAGTTGATTTCTAAAGCTTGCTCAAAGGAAGTAAGTGCATCTTCATACAAATATAAGTCATTTAATACAAATCCTCTATTAGTCCATGCTTCTGGGAAATCAGGCTTAAATTCTACAGCTTTGTCGTAAGAAGCCAGTGCATCTTTGTAATACCCCCATTCTTTCAAAGCAATTCCCTTACAATACCAAGTATAATAATCAGGTTTCAATTTAAGTGCTTCTTCACAAGATGCAACTGCTTCAGAAAAACGTTCTAAATGAGTTAACGTAACACTCCGATTTCTCCAAGCATCATGGAAATCCGGTTTGATTTCTATCGCTTTGTTAAAAGACGTGATCGCTTCAGAGAATCGGTCTAAACTATCGAGTGTTGCACCCCGACTATCCCAAGCCTCATAGTTATCAGGTTCCAATTTCAGCACTTGATCAAAAGATGCGATCGCTTCTTCAAAAGAACCTAAATCCTTTAGAATAATACCCTGATTGTACCAAGCTTGGGCATAATTAGGATTTAACTTCAATGCTTGTCTTAAGCAAGCTATTGCTTCTTGTAAATTACCCAATTTACTTTCTGTAGCACCTCGATTACTCCAAACAATATAATCGTCAGGTTTTAATTTGAGTGCTTCATCAAAAGATAAAATTGCTTCCTCAAAGCGTTCTGAATGAAGCAGTGCTACCCCCCGGATATTCCAAGTATCATAGCAATTAGGTTTCAATTTAAGTGCTTGATCAAATGATGCGATTGCTTCAGAGAAACGTTTTAATTTATCAAGTGCAAAACCTCGTTCTAGCCAGACTGGCTGAAAGTCAGGCTTAATATCTATCACTTTGTCATAACATGCAATTCCATCTTCATATCGTTGTAGGTGGTAACAAAATATAGAACCACGATTTGCCCAAGGTTGATATGCATCAGGTTTTAATTCTATAGCTTTATCAAAAGATTCTAATGCTTCTGCAAATTTTTTTAAATCCTTGAGTACATTACCTCTCTAGCAATTTTACATAAGTGTCAACGGTTATAGTTTGTATTTGTTTGCGAATATTTACATACTTTGCTGACATGGCGAAATATCGCGAGCATTATTGAAGTCTGTTTTTAGGTTTTGGAGATGCGATTACTGCAGTCACAAAATAACTGAGAATAATTTTATACTGCTACGATGGCTCTTATTCAAGAGGAAAAAGATAAAATTCACCTAACTACTTGCCAAAGACCTTGAGACAATGCTAGAAGCCCCTCTCTAAAAAATTCTAGAAGTCCCTTCCCGAAAATTATTCAGCTTACCGAGACTCTCTATTGCAGATCAAGTTTCCGAACTCAGGTCAGAATTTTGGACGCTTTTTACACAAAAACTGCTTATGAGCAGTTGAATCAGCGAAAACGGCTAACTGCTACTAAAGCAGATCGCACTCGCTACAGATTGTATAAAATCACCCCCTCCGATAAAATTTGGCGTATTAAGGCGAGATCTCAAAAATCTTTTATCAAAAATTGTGAACAAAACCTGCATTATTACGCTGTTTAACCAAAGTGGTGGTGTTGCTAAAACCACACTTACTCAAAATTTAGGCTATCACCTAGCACTTAAAAAACGTCGTGTCTTGTTGGTAGACATGGACCCACAAGCTAGCCTGACTACTTTCATGGGGCTTGAACCCGACGAATTAGACCAAAGCATTCAACAAACAATTGTTGACAATAAGCCATTACCTATCTATCCTGATCTGATTCACGGTATGGCGCTTGTCCCTGCTGATATTAACCTAGCGGTTACTGAAATGCAGTTAGCAAGTGCGATCGCCAGAGAATATCGTCTAAAAAATGCACTTGCCACAGTGCAGAACAATTACGACTTTATTCTGATCGACTGTCCCCCTTCTTTAGGGTTACTCAGTGTTATTAGTTTGACTGCTGCTACTCACATTCTTGTTCCGATACAATGCCAGTTTAAATCATTTAAAGGAACAGAACTTTTACTTAGTACGGTAGCCCAAGTCCGCAGTCATACTAACCCCGGTTTACAATTTGCGGGGTTTGTTCCCACAATGTTTGATGGTCGCACTGCCCAAGAGTCTCGGACTGTTAAAGCTGTGCAAGAACAACTGTCAGATATTGGTACTGTATATCCACCCATTCCAAAATCTATTGCCTTTGCCGATGCGTCCGAGCGTAGAGTACCTTTAGCATTGTTTGATAAAAATCACTCTGCTGTCAGCGTACTCAAAAAAATTGCCAACAGTTTAGATAAACTCGAAGTAAAACAGTGAATAAAAAGCGTAACGAACCCTACGCCGCCATCAAAAAACCCGTTGAACTGCTGTTCGGTAGCAGTGCAGATACCACGCAGCCTGATAATCAAGCCAATGCTAGTTCCACTATTGACATCACTAAAATCAAGCTGCCTTCCTCGCAACCCCGGCGCTACTTTGACCCCCAAAAACTTGAAGAACTATCACGCTCAGTTAAAGAACTAGGTATTCTCGAACCTCTGTTGGTGCGTCCGCTCTCTGGAGGTGATTATGAATTAGTAGCGGGTGAACGACGCTACAGAGCGGCAACAATGGCAGGATTAATCGAAGTACCTATTGTTGCAAGAGAAATGGACGATGCGACTACATATCAAGTACGCCTCGTTGAAAACCTGCAACGTGAAGACCTCAACCCCCTAGAGGAAACTGAAGGTATCCTCGAACTGTTGGCGTTGCGCTTGGAAATCAGCGTTGACGAAACCGTCAAACTGCTGCAAAAAATGGACAATGAAGCTAAAGGTAAAATTACCCGTAACGTTACGGGTAACTCTCAAACTCTGCTGGTTGAAGAGGTATTTATAGCTTTAGGACGCATGAAGTGGGACTCTTTTGTTCGCAACCGCCTTCCACTGCTGGGTCTGCCGCCTGATGTGCTGTCAGTTTTGCGTTCGGGGAAACTTGAGTACACTAAAGCACGAGCGATCGCACGAGTTAAAAATGAAAAAATCAGAGATGAACTGTTAAACATAGCAATTGAACATAATCTATCCCTGAGCGAAATCAAACAGAAAATCCAAGTTTTTGAGCAGCAGTCTGAATCGCGCTCATCCTCTCAAACAGAGACGACAGATCTCAAAGAGCGTGTTGATGATACGCTTCGACGATTCAAGAAAGCTAAATTGTGGGATGACCCCAAGAAAAAAACACAAGTTGAAAAACTGCTGGCACAACTGGAAGCATTAATGCAGCAAAATTGACACGCCCTCTTCTATAAAACCTACTATGGATACACAAGTCCACAAGTCGCAAGTTTCCAGCCCTTAAAGAGAGATCCAAATTGCCTCAAACCGCGAACAAGAGTAGGCATCAAAGGAGGTCTTTGAGAGATATATCCAGACCATCCACCCAGCTCTTGCAATGATCGAAGTAGCCCAAGGTAAACAAGCTTGTGGATAAGAATTTTGCAGCTTTTGGGGATCTCCTTCCACAGAAGATTGAATCACTCCTCAGTAGTGTTGTTGCTGTTCACAAAAGGTAAGCGCGGCAGAAAGCTGAGTATTGTCGCGCTTACCTTTTGTAAGGTTCGCACGGCTACGGACAAAGCCAAGATTGTCAGGTGTTAAATACTGATCGCAGGCTCTAGCTGAGTAGCTTCTAAATTCAAGGAAAGCTGTTTTGAGGGTGGCAAAGATTTGTTCAATCTTCCATCGCCATACATACCATTGAATGACTCGCAGTAACTGTTCTGAGCAAGCAACGTCAATGAACTATTCTAGTTGATCGCTCTTGACTTGCTAACTATGTGCAGTCCCATTGACAAAGCGATCGCCCACCATATCAGGTCGCTCACCGCTCACAAGCTATCTTGACCAGATACAGTGCAACTTGAGGGGGAAAAACCGGGGGTCTTCCCGGGCATTGGGCATCATACAGTCCTTCAGTACCTCCACAGATAAATCGTCTTTCCCACTTGCGAATATGACGACCCGCAACTCATGAACGCAAGTGTCCTCATGAATTGCGGTTTTAGCTAAAAGTTTATTTTTTAGTGCAAGTCGGAGGTCTGTGAAATTTTTCGACTTCATAAATACATTGAGTAGTCCTGCTCTTAAGTAATTATTGTTTTGGAGAAAAGCAGTTATGTATAGATGCAAAACTTCTCCTAAAAAGTTTCCCAATTCTTTCTAGGGTATAAGTAGGGGCTATATATGTCCCATAAATACCTAAGAATTTTTATGCTCAATTTAACCCCTATTTAGGGTATATATAGGTAATGCTTAGGGTATTTTTCACCAATTCAGACTTTATACCCCACTTGACCCCTATGACCAACATTCACACTTTACAAAAAATTTTTCCTGCGGGCTTTGATAACGGTTACGGTAGCATCAAACTTTTAGTCGATGGCTTTGATGTTGTTCGCGTCCCCAGCTACATTTCTTCCGTTGACATGGAAGATGTTCCCGGAAGAGTAGTTTTCAATGGTACTGCCTACACCGTCGGAGAATCTGCTTTTCGTACAGGTTATCATTTCGACCGCAATACAGATAGCAACGAGAACAAAGTCAATAATGCACTAATTACATTATTGGGTGCCTTGGCACATCTGCCACATCGTAAAGCTTGGCATTTAAAGTTAGTCGTTAGCTTACATGATGTCGCTTTGGCAGAAGACTTAAAACAAGTACTCAACGGTGAATATCAGCCCATACTTGCTGGTAAGCAATCTGAAGTCAAGGTAGAAGTCCTGAAGGTAGTACCTGAAGGAATGGGTGCATTGTTTGGACAACCACTCCCCCCAAAATTAACCGTTTTAGACTTTGGCAATGGTACGACTCTGTATTCACGTTACAACCAGGGTAAGCGGGAAGTTCATACCCCCTACCCCACAGGTGTAGAAGTGTTGATTGATGATATTGCCCAAAAAATGAAACATCTTAATGGCGGAAAAATTGGCGATTCATCCAAAATTCGCTTCTGCTTGGAAATGGGGCATACCAGATACAGTCGTGACATTGATATCAAAGATGTCTACAGCACTTGTTTAAAAGACTGGTATGAGAAATATTTGAAGAAACCAGTGAATCTGACACTTGATGCCAAACACACAGGAGATGAAATTTGGGCCATTGGTGGAGGTTGCCTGTTGCCTGGATTTAAGAAGCTTTTAGAGAAGAACGGGTTCAAAATTCTGGACAATCCGGTAGAAGCTAATGCCTTTGGACTTCTAGAAATGGCTAAAGCAATTGTGAAAAAAAATTCGTGAAACCATGCCTGGGATTAGCTTCATGCCTCATTGGAAATTATAGATGTGTGAATTCTCCTTCTCTAAAATTTCAAACATCAAATATGGTCATTCATCACATTTGGTAGATAATAACAATGGCAGATAAACAAAATTTAACACCAGAAAAAGTCCGGATTAAAGATAGCTATCGTGAACGTATCTTTGCTGAGTCACAACAACTAGATAAAAGTTATCTGGAAACGCTTTACTTTATTATTGACTGCTATTTTGCCTTTAAAAAGGGTGCATTCCCAATACAACAAGCAGTTTCACATACACCTGTTGTTAATCCGATTACCATCAACCAAAATCAACTTGAGGAGCAGACTATAAATCCATCTGTACTCAAAGAACAAAAGGATTTAGACGGTGAAACGTTCACCCTTGATTTTGATTTGTAACTATAATCACCAGCAATACATACTCATTGCATGGCTACTTCATGGGCTAAAAGTCAACCCTCTTGCTGAATTCGCTTGTGAACAAACAGATGAGGCTTTTAGCAAAATTAAAGGCGAATAAAATATTACTGGATTAGTTACCTTACGAGTGTTTCATCAGTTAGGTTTTTCTTCAAATGCTTGAGGATTTCAATGCTCTGTATTTTTTAAAATAACCTAATTCAGTAACTTTTTAACAACCAATTTTCAAGCTGTTTATCTAACTTACAAAGCTTTAAGGAACTGCACTGAGTCTGTAGCCTCACGGCTATTATTCACAAAAATGTCAGCAATTAGCCGTAAAACTTCAGCTTGTTCTTCAGGAGGTGCTTCAGCAATCAGTGATCGCAGGCTAACTCCTGGCCTTTGACCAAATAACTCCGATAAATACCACACCCTAGCTTCTACCGGAACAGCCAAAAGTAGCGCTATTAGTTTTGATGCTCCTAAATCCGCCTTCCCGCGACGAAAGCGGGATAACATCACCTCTGAAACTTTAGCCTGTTCAGCCGTTGTCTTCGCTTCAATTTGGAAGCGATTCATCATCTCATCGAATAACTGCTGATAACGTTGAGTTTTCTCTGATACAAAACTTTGCATTGCTTTGTTAATTATACTTAAGTTTAACGGTTATACTATGTGATGTCCGATGAAACAACAACGACTATGTCTACCTTAATCTTACCAAACTCTTGCTAGAAGTGCTTTTCACTAGACATATCTTTAATCTTCTAACCACTAGCATAACCATCAAATTAATGCCTTGTCAGGATTAAACATAAAAATTCGTTGACTGAGCATAAATGATAGACATCTAAAAAATCAGCCTCGATCCCGTTGGGAAAGAGGTGAAATTTTGTCTTGTTATTTTGTCTTACTGTCTTGTTATTTTGTCTTAGCAGAACTATGACACAACCCAATTCAAAAATTCAAGGAATTTTTTACCCACTTCAGCATGAAGAATGGTTGAGAGCCTACCGTGAACTCACACCAGCACAAAGGGACTAGCTATGTCACACCAAACTCAACTTACGGTAGTCCCTGATTACCCAATGCTCGGTATTGAATTAGATGGCTTCTACCAAACTCCTAACACAATGGCTATTAAAGCTATTCGCGGCAAGTTAACTGCTGCTGACTGGTCACTATGGGCTTATCTACAAATGATTGAGCCTTTCGGCGATCGCATGGTAGAACTACCAAGAATTCCAGAAATTGCAGAAGCAATCGGTGTCAGTGAAAGACAGGTTAAACGTTCTCTGGCAAAACTTGAAGATTTAGAACTTTATCGATGGGAACCTGTAGTAATTCGTGGACAGAATTTAGCAGGTAAGCAAGCCAAAGAACTACGCCAAAAGAAAAAAGCAAATCAATCGGAAAGTAAACCTAAATTTTCTGGCGAGAGAAAAATGACAGAATTGTCCGGAGTTGGACAGAATTGTCCAGAACAGGACAGTCCAGAATCTAAAAGTAAACCTAAATTTTCTGGCGAGAGAAAAATGACAGAATTGTCCGGAGTTGGACAAGATTGTCCGGAGTTGGACAATCTTGTCCAAACTAAGACAGAATTGTCCGGAGTTGGACAAGATTGTCCAAATCGAGAGCTAGAACCCTTGTACAGTAATGGTTATAGCTCCCCTCAGATCTCTCAGACTTATACAGAATTTATTCAGACTCTCTCAGAAGAGGAGCGAGCGAATTTTTTGAACTTTTGTGAAGAAAAAACTAAAAATCTCAGTCAGCCAGTCAACGACATTGAAGCTTGGTTGGCTCATCAAAATAAAGCTGGACAAAATCGCTGGGAGGTTTATTACAAGAAATTTCTGGCTTGGCAACAAGCAAAAGCCAAAAAATCTCAAAGCAGTCGCAGCAGCCAAATGATGAAAAAGTTTCAACAGGAAATTGAACAACAACATCAGCAAGCTATGGAAACCTATAAGGAGAAAGTATGATCGCTCCCAATGTTCTTGAAATGGAACAAGCCAGCTTGGGTTGGATAATGTCAAACCCAGAAGCAATCAGCATAGTGAGCTTCAACCTCTCTACAAAACCTTTGTCCTGTGAATTGAAAATTTCAAGTTGCTTATGGCGGAAGAACTAAGTTTTCAAGGGCCAGCTGACCGCCTGCCACCCCAAAACATCGAGGCAGAAGAGGCCATTTTGGGCGGGATTATGCTAGACCCAGAAGCAATAAGCAGGATTTGCGATCGCTTAATTCCAGAAGCCTTTTACATCAGCGCCCACAAAGATATTTATCAAGCTGCGCTGCGGCTCTTGAGTCAATCTTTACCCACAGATTTACTCTCAGTCACCAGTTGGCTGGCTGACCACAATTTACTTGAGCGTATTGGTGGGAGAAATAAATTAGCCACCCTTGTAGACCGCACAGTGTCAGCCGTTAACATCGATGCCTTAGCTCTTTTGGTGATGGACAAGTATCTGCGGCGGCAGTTGATTAAAGCGGGTAATGAAATTGTGCATCTGGGTTATGAGACCGAAAAAGAGTTACCAATTGTCTTAGATCAGGCAGAGCAAAAGGTTTTTCAACTATCTAATCAAACTATTACAAACAATACTGAACACAACAGCACGATTAATATTGCTGCTTACGAGGAATTAGATTCAGATAATCCCATCTACCCCACAGGACTTCATGAGCTTGATAATTTAATGCTGGGATTTGAAGATGGCACACTCACCATAGTTGGGGGTAGGCCATCAATGGGGAAATCATTCATTTCGCTATTCCTGGCGTTCCAGATGATACTGCTTCACGACTTACCTGTAGCTATCTTCTCGCTGGAGATGACAAAAAAGCAATTGGAGTACAGACTGTGGAGTTTAATTAGTGTTACTAGTGCCTACAAGCATTTAGACTTGATTCCGCTGAAGAGCGATCGCATCCGCAGACATCGTTCAGGTAATCAACCTTTAGAGATCTGGGAATTCACAAGTATTGCCAAAATTGTTGGTATTGCCTCAGAATTACCGCTTTATATGAATGACTCAAGAGGTATTACTGTTTCTGGAATTGCTTCTGAATGTCGTCAGATAAAAGCCAAAGAAGGAAAGCTGGGATTAGTTGTAGTCGATTACCTACAAATGATGGCAGAAGACTCTGGGGGTAATCGCAGTTATGAATTAGGAGATGTCGCCAGGGGACTTTACAAAATGGCTGGTGATTTAAATGTTCCTGTCTTGGCACTTTCTCAAATTTCTAGGGGAGTAGAGAGTAGGCAGAATAAGCGTCCTATGATGAGTGACCTCAGCCAATCAGGAATCTTAGAGATGGTTGCAGACAATATTATTCTCGCGTACCGTGATGAGTACTATAACCCAGATACTACAGAACAGGGAATCTTAGAACTTATCATGGCTAAATCTCGCCACGGCGATACAGGCACAGCAACAGTGTTTTTTGACAAGTCATATGGAATTATCCAGAATTTGAGGTGATGAAAGTTGTTTACAGGCGATCGCCTGCTCTGAGGCAAGCTGAATGCAGAGATACAAAGTACAGTAGAGTGTTTGTGCTTTTACCCCCTGGATGACCAAATTGTGAATCATACCCTGACCAAAAATTAACGACATTTCAAGGGTTACAGCCTAAACATCACATAAAAGTTTGCATAAAATTATGGCCGCGTGTCCTAATTGTGAATCATAATAAATCCTAGAGTTGTCATAACGAAAAAGAAAAAACTTCTCCCGAATAATTCTCTAAAAATCACTCCTATGTACAACTTAGATGACAAAATATGGTTCAAACTGACTAAAATATGATTCAATTCGCGTTGATAAGTATTTTTAGGAGACTGTAGTGAAGCAACAAAGCCGTCCTTGTATCACATAGGTCACGCTCCCGGAGGTGAAGCTCAAATGAACGAATTCGAGTTTGAAGATTGGTGTAGGCAACAGCAACTAGCAACCAACACCATTGATTTGATTACACAAATCAGGAAATCCCCACCCTCACGTCGGGTACAAGGACGAACCAAGAACGTTTGTGGCGTGTACCCTAGTTCTAAAATGGGGGTCACAATTCAATTCGAGAGCCATACAGTGGAATTGTGGGCGATTTACTTGATGGAACACGACCCCAAAGTTTTAGAGTTCTACGACCAGCCCCCACCATTCAAAATCCAGTATAAAAATCAAGCAGGGCGTAATATAGGTCACTATCATACCCCTGACTTTTTTGTATTACGTCATGATGGTGCTTGCTGGGAAGAGTGGAAAACAGTTAAGGAACTAGAGTTCTTAGCACAAAAATATCCTGGGCGTTATCAAAAAACAGCATCCGGTCATTGGCGTTGCCCACCAGGAGAAGCACACGCATCACAATTTGGTCTAAAATACTGCGTTCGTACTGATGCCGAATTGAATCCCGTCTTTACCCAGAACTTGATGTTTTTGTCAGATTACCTGGGATTTAAATCAAATTTGACAACAGATGTACACTCGACAGTTCTGGCTTACCTGGAAGCAAATCCAGGAATAACGATTGCGGCATTGCTACAAGAATTAAATGATGTATGTGCCAATGACATATACATCATGATTGCAACTGAGCTTTTGTACGTGGATTTGTCTGCTGTCCCCTTAGTTGAACATTACAGGACACGATTATGGGTAAGTCAACAAAATCATGACGCTTATACACACGCATCTGTTGTAGGAGTAACTACAAAGAATACTCCCAGTAGTCCCACAACACTGCTACCTAACACAGCCCTTGAGTGGGATTCGGCGCTATGGACTTTAGTTAACTATGGCGAGACCACAACCACGCTATTACCAGAGTCAGGCTTCCCAATACAGTTGCCCACAGCATTTTTTCTCCAGTTATTCGACAGTGGCACCATTAAAATCCACAACGGAGTTACAGATGTAACAAGAAATGAAACTGTACGGACTTTAATGGAGGCCGCTTCTCCATCTCACTTAAAAGAAGCGAATCGAAAATTTAATATAGTACAAGCATATTTCCAACGCCATACAGATATCTATCAAGACATCAACCCACGTACCTTGCGTAGATGGGTACAACAGTTCCGTGAAGCAGAAGCAAGTTTAGGTTGCGGTTATGTCGGGTTGCTACCACGCACACATCAGCAAGGGAATCGTCAACCAAAATCGCCAACAGATTCAAGTGAATTATTAGATAAATTTATTAAGGAGCATTTTGAAACACCAAGACAAGCGACAGGCGCTTCAGTATATCGGGCGTATGTCAGAGCCTGTACAGCATTAAATATACAACCCCTTAGTAACCGCACCTTCTACCAGCGTTTAAAAAAACGCCCAACCCATGAGCAGACATTAAAGCGTCAGGGAGCAAAAGCCGCATACGCAACAGAGCCTTTTGTCTGGGAACTAGCTTTAAATACACGTCCTCACGGAAACCGTCCACTGGAGATAGTCCATATCGACCATACCGAACTCGATATTGAATTACGCTCACAAGCTACAGGTCGGTTACTGGGACGACCTTGGCTAACATTACTGACCGATGCTTATTCTCGGCGAATATTGGCAGTTTATCTGACTTTTGATGCACCTTCTTACAGGTCTTGCATGATGGGGCTACGTATTTTAGTCCAGCGCCAAGGTCGTTTTCCCTCAACATTAGTTGTAGATGGTGGCAAAGAATTCCACAGTATATACTTTGACACCTTGCTAGCACGCTACCACTGCACCAAGAAAACACGACCTGGTGGTAAACCCCGCTTTGGGTCGGTAATTGAACGATTATTTGGGACGACAAATACTGAGTTTATCTATAACCTATTAGGTAATACTCAAGCAAGTAAACAGCCGCGTCAACTCACCAAAACTGTTGACCCAAAACAGTTAGCTGTTTGGAATTTGGGAGATTTATATACTTACCTGACCCAGTGGGCTTACTCGATTTACGACTCAAATTATCATGACTCATTAGGTGCGTCTCCAGGCGTTGTTTATACCGAAGGGTTGTCAATCGCCGGAGAACGCTTACACCGAAGTATTGCTTATAACGAAGAGTTCCTCATGGCAACACGTCCTTCCACGCCCAAAGGTCAGGCGAAAGTTCAGCCGGGACAAGGGATTAAAGTCAATTATCTCTACTATTGGAGTGATGCTTTCCGCAATCCCAATGTAGAAAAAACATTAGTACCAGTACGCTACGATCCTTTTGATATGGGAGTTGCTTACGCCTATGTTGATGGGCGCTGGGTGAGATGTATCTCTCAGTATTACAGTACTTTCGTGGGACGCACTGAAAAAGAAGTGTTGTTAGCGGCACAAGAAATTAGGCAATTGAACAAACGTAGCGCCACGGCGACGAATTTGAATGCCAAACATTTAGCTGACTTCATTGCCAATGTCCAAGAACATGAAGCCTTGTTGCTGCAAAGATTGCGTGATTTGGAAAGTAAACGCTTACTAGACAATTTAACGTCTAGTAATTCTTCTGTTCCATCAGTAAACCAAGTTCATTCAACATTTGCTGTATTGGCACAACAGAGTGAAGATGTTGCATCGCAGCACGTACCATCTCGAAACGTTGAACCGTTGGATCTAAGTTCACTGCCAATATTAGCGGAATACAAATAGATGGATTTAAACAGGAACAGGAGCGATGACATAAACTTACTTACTCAATTTAAGGAGTATGCAGTTTTACATCCACAGTTAGCACGGGTAGATATGCTGCTCATGCGTGCGATTCGAGAACCTGCCGGATTTGCTCATGTGTTGGTGTATGGGCCAAGCGGTGTGGGCAAGACGACGATGATACGGCAAATTGCCCGACGTTTAAATGCGCCTCAAACTGAGGATTATGTATCAAATGACTCAAGCTACCGCAACGGTTATGTACCTCAATTACCTCTGTTACTGATAGAGACACGTCCACCTGACAGTGGGGTGTTTAATCGAACTGACTATTACCGGACTGCGCTGAAGCTTTTGAATGAGCCATTCTACGAGCGTCGTAGCATTGTAGACATTGATACGTCGGAGGCATGGGAGAAAAAAGGGCGTGGACGTACTAGCAAAACTTCCCAGTTTAATGATTCTCCAGAACTGCGCCACGCATTAGAAGAAGCGATAACCAAACGTGGTGTACGTGCGGTTATCCTGGATGAAGCGCAACATTTAATGAAGATTGGGACTGGAAGTAATGCTGGCAAGCTTTTAGACCAGTTGGATTGGATTAAATCCATGACGAATGTTACGGGTGTTTTACACATCCTGATTGGTACTTACGAACTGTTAAATTTCCGCAATTTAAGTGGTCAAGCATCCCGGCGCGGTCTGGATATCCACTTTCCGCGCTATTTGTACCAAAATGAACAAGACCGTTTGGATTTTCAAGCAGCGTTATTGGCACTCCTCAAGCAAGTACCTCTTGATACTAATATTCCTGAATTAATGCAGCATTGGCTTTACTTCTATGAACATTCTATTGGCTGTCTTGGAGTCCTAAAAGACTGGCTCATCAGAACTGTGGCGGCGGCATTAGATGATGGAAATAAAGCTTTAACTTTAAAACAATTACACGAACATACCCTAACGCTAGCGCAGTGCGAACGTATGGCAATAGAAGCGACTGAAGGCGAAGAAAAACTGAGCTATATGGAGAGCCGCCGCGAACACTTATGGCATTTGCTACAAATAGGAATGGGTTCAACGGATGTACCGACTAGTGCAGTCCCTCCTGAAACTCCGTTGGTCGGTAGTGAAATCACTTCATCGAAAACAGAGTCACCACCTAAAACTACATCGACTCGGAAAAAGCCAAACGTACCTGCACCACAAGAATTTACGACCACAACAGCAAACGAGATCCCCGTAGAGCCAGCCTTGAAGAAAAAGCAGACTCGTAAGAAAACTACATCTACTCAAACGCTTGAAATTACTGAAACGCCACTTAGTAATCCTAGTACTGACCTTCAGGCGATAACCCAGGACACGCAACAGCAAACAGATAAGAGTCCCCAGAAAAAGTCAGGCACACGGGTTGGACAACGCAAACCCAAGCGAGACACTGTTGGGCATGAATCGCCGTCAACAACATAATAATGATAATCATTGGGTGGGGGAAGAAGCTGCCGACGGCAGCTTCTTCCCATTCTCTTTATTAATGAGACAGGGTTGAGCTTTGCTCAACCCTGTCTCCCCCCAACTATACGATTATCATTCTTACAACTCACAACTAAATTATGAAGTATATCTTGTCCTAATGAGTTTTGAAGCATTTCGTGACCCTTTGGCAAAAATATCGTTCAAATCACACTTATTCAGCAAAAAACAGTCTGTTCCGCCGGGTCAACCGTTTTTTGTCAAGGAACAACCGCGTCAATTCCTTGCGGATACGGAATATGAATTGTTATTTTTTCAGTTGTTAACTGGGGTCAACGACGAAAATTGGAGTCGCGGACGGGTAAAGGGTTTTTTAGATGGAAAAAATATTGCTGAAGCTGATTTAGTGCAATGGTTGCGGCGTTTTGGCGAGAATTTGCTAGCTAGTGATGGGGAAAATAGGGAGTTGGCAACGCGGATGGTACGGTTGGGTGAGGTTGGTTGTGGGGTGTTGGGTGAGGTTGCTGGGGAGATTGGGAGGGAATTTTTGTGGGAGGAAGAGGACACTGGAGAGGAAGAAAAAAGAGAAGCGGAAATTTGGTTTGAAAGGGGTCAGCAACAGTTTGATGCTGAAGATTTTGAAGGTAGTATCGCATCATTTGACCAAGCACTCAAATTTCAGCCTAATGACCCTGAAGCTTGGTATGGAAGAGGTATTGTGCTAGCTAGTTTGGAAAGATTTGAAGAAGCAATCATATCTTTTAACGAAGCAGTAGAATTGAAACCTGATTTCTATGAAGCTTGGCAAAACCGGGGTGCTGTGCTAGCTGATTTAAAACGGTTCTCTGAAGCTGTTACATCTTTTGACCAAGCTCTCAAAATAAAACCTGATGACCATGAAGCTTGGCAAAATAGAGGTGCTGTACTAGCTGAGTTAAAACGGCTCCCTGAAGCTATTGTATCTTTTGACCAAGCTCTCAAAATAAAACCTGATTCTGATTCTGCTTGGTATGTTCGAGGTTTGGTTTTACATACATTAGAACACAATGAAGAAGCGATCGCATCTTATGACAAAGCATTGCAAATTCAACCTGATAAATACGAGGTATGGTTTGAACGAGGGTTAACACTAAGTAAATTAGAACAAAATGAAGAAGCGATCGCGTCTTATGACAAAGCATTGCAAATTCAACCTGATAAATACGAGGTATGGTTTAAACGAGGCTTGATACTAAGTAAATTAAAACGCAATGAAGAAGCAATCGCATCTTATGAGCAAGTAGTTAAAATTGAGCCTTATCATTATAATGCTTGGAACAACTGGGGTAATGCACTGCTAAATTTAGAACGATTTGAAGAAGCGATCGCATCTTACGACAAAGCACTGAAAATTAAACTTGATTTTCATGAAGCTTGGAACAGCCGAGGTGTTGCATTAGCTAATTTAGATAGGTTTGAAGATGCGATCGCATCCTATGAACAAGCACTGGAAATTAAACCGAATGATTATTGTCTAGCTTGGCTCAACCGGGGTAATGCGCTACGTAAATTGGGAGAGTTTGAACAAGCAATTAAATCATACGACCGAGCACTAAAAATTAAACCCGATTTCGATGAAGTTTGGATTGGTAAAGGTGCTTTACTTTGTGATAAGTTTAATCAATATGAAGAAGCTATAGCTTGTTTTGACAAAGCACTCAATTTTAAACCTGATGAATATAGGGCTTGGCGTAATCGTGGTGTTGCTGCTGGAAAATCCATTAGTTTCAATCAATTTTTAGCTATTTACAATGCTATTACAGAACAAAACTCAGACCTCAATAAACGCGATTATGAGGGAGAATTAGCAAGCTATCAAGAAGGTTTGAAATATTGCCAGCAAGACACTCATTCCGAAGGTTGGGGAATATTGCATCAAGCAATAGGTAATGCTCACTATTACCAAGGTGTGGGAGAACGTAATCATCGCCAATATTGGTTCCAAGCAGAATCTGAATATCACCAAGCCCTAATTACCCTCACAAAAGAAGCCTTCCCCGAATTACATTTAGACTTATTGCGAGGATTAATCCGCGTCTTATTTGGCTTAAACAAAGACGAAGCAGCCAAAGAATATCGCAAACAAGCATTAGCAGTATTCGGAGAATTACTAAACTCCCCCAATAAATCTTCTTTCCAAAAACGCAAATTAGAAGCCCAATTTTCTGGTTTCTCCCAAATGCGGGTGGACGTTTTAATCGAAGATGGTGATTTTATCTCTGCTTTAGAAACTGCAGAAAGAAACAAAAATTTCTACCTCACCTGGATACTCGATGCTCGCAAAGAACAGATTCTTAGCCCCAGTTACAGCCAAATTCAAAAGTTAATAAATTCCCCAACTAATCGAAACACAGCTATCATCTACTGGCATATCAGCCCCTTTGCTATCACTACATTTATCATCAAACCTGATGCCGATAAACCCGTCGTTATCCCTACCCAAAAGCCAGAAAAATTAGAAGCTTGGCTCAAAAATTGGCATACACAATACGATAATCACCGAAAAGGAGTAAAACAGCAATCATCAAATCCAGATTGGCGAGATAATTTACCGCAATTGCTGATAAAACTCGGCGAAATACTCAACATTTCCGCGATTATCAAACCCATCCAGAACCAAAACACTCAAATCCAAAATCTTATATTAATTCCACACCGCGATTTACACCGTTTTCCCCTCCATGCCCTATTTCCAGATGAATTTACCACCACCTACTTACCCAGTGCCCAAATTGGCATAAGTTTGCAGCAAAAACAACCAATTTCAGTCCCAACCAGCCTTTTAAGCGTAGAAGCACCCAATAGCAAAGATTCAGATGATAAGCCATTTGAAGAACTACCCAACGCAGAAATTGAATCTGTAACCATCTGTGCAATGTTCGCCAATCCCCAGCGAATACCTGGAAGTACAGCCAGCAAGGAAAATATCAAAACAGCCCTAGCAAATAACCACCAAATATTTCACTTTACCGGACACGCAACCTACAATTACCAAAGACCAAAGCTATCTTGCCTTGCCTTAAGCGGTACGGATAGATTCACCCTAGAAGACATTACCCAATTATCCCTGGAAAACTACCATCTCGTCAGCCTTTCCGCTTGCGAAACCGCCATTACAGGTAATCAAACCATTGATAATGAGTACGTGGGATTAGTCAGTGGCTTCCTCACTCAAGGCGTAACAAATGTTCTCAGCACCCTCTGGACAGTCGAATCTTTATCCAGCGCTTTATTCATGATTGAATTTTACCGTCAACCCAACTGGAATACTGCCCCAGCAGTTGCACTCAAACGCACCCAGATGTGGTTACGTAACTTAACATATCGTGAACTGATAAATTGGTACAAACAACGTGCTGAGGAGATAACAGAAAAAGATTCGATTTGCGCGGAAGATTTGCTAGACGAAGCCGCTATCATCGAAAATGACCCCGCTAAAATAAATACAACCATACCTCCCTATGCCCATCCCTATTATTGGGCAAGTTTCACCATTACTGGCAAAATTAACTCTTAAACTCATACAGCTATGCAAGCAACATATAATATCCGCAAAGAAGCTTTCTTAAATGCAGTCAACCAATTTGATGTATCAACACTACCACTGGAACTACAACAGGAAATAAATATATTGTGTAACGCTTTGAAAGAGCAAGCCACAGAAGATAGAATTAAGCAGCTTAATAGCTTAGTCGAAAAATGCGAACCACTCAAACGACTTTATGATATTCAAAGGCGAAACTTGAAGAAGCAAGAAAGTGAACAAGAACGCAGTAAAGGCTTTTCTGTAACAAACGATAATCCCAAACCAGAACAACTAGGTTCCACAAATACCAACCCTCCTACCCCACCATCCGATAATTCAAATTCCCAATCTTCTCCATCCACTCAATCAACAAATAAAGGTAGTAAATAGTCATGAGTCACAAACAACCGAAGGAACAAAAAAGAGGCTTTTCCGTGAGCGGAGATAAACCAAAATCTCAAGATTTAAAACCTACCAATGTCAATCCTCCAACCCCAAAAAAGCTACCAAATCAGAATCATAAAAAATATTAAATACTGATTAGCAAATAATGACTTCATGAAAAAACTTATATACCCTACCTTAGATTTGTTTGTTTACCAATTCAGAAATGGTTTAGGTGATAGTGATGAGCAAATTAAAGAAAATCATAAAAGCTTTTGGCAGAACCTACCAGATAAAATCAAGGTAGATTTAGATGCCGAAGAAAAGGGAGAAAACCCAGAATATATAAAATTAATAGAAGAACTAATAGAACAACCGACAAAACAACAATTTAATATTCAAAATAATCACTATTATTTTACAGATATCAGCGATAGCTACAAATTAGAAGGCTATTATTACCCAATTCGTTTATACGATACTTACGGGCTGATTTTCGATTGCTCCATTGACGATAGAAACAATCCTCAGCTAATAGATGTTTTCAAAAATCTCAAACAACAAGCAGCCACAAAAAGTGGTAATATCGGAAAAACTTGGATGGTATCTGGTTCATTAGCTCCAGGAACTAAACCTGATCCAGCGAGCATTGCCAAAGAAACATACAAGATTTTAGAAGGTATTGAATGCCAAAATCCAGAGCCAGGAAAATTCCTCGGCGCAACAGTTTTTGAAGTCTGGAAACCACCGCAAAAATGGCTAAATGTCGAACAGGAAAATATTCATGTTCTGATTATCCTCTATGCCAATCTGTGGAATATGGAAGTAGCCGCAGAATTTTATGGTGATTGGCTACGATTATTTAATATGCGTAATAAAATTCTTTGGGAATACGCATATAGTCGCCAACTCACTACGGAACTCAAAGCAATATTTCAGGCTGTCTTAGAGAACATCAATCGAGTCAACAAAGTTAATTACGGATTTATAAATCAAAAAATATCTCAACAAGAATTACAAGATTTGCAAAAAATTTTGAGTCAAAGTATAGCAACACTATCTGATTATGCTAGTAAGCTAAGTTTTTTAGAAATGCTTCGTTTAGCAATAGACAATAACTTACAAAACTATCAAAGCTTCATAAAAGATATTGAAAATAAAGCCAAAGAAAAACAGCAAAATGACAGTACATTAGGTGATACAAACTTACAATGCCTAGAGAAATTTACCAAAACTGTTACAAATAAATACAAAGTTCAGATACAACAAGACTGTGCCAGCCTCAATGCCAGTTTAAGAATTATAGAAGACTTAACCAACACCGTGCGTGGAATCATCGAGATCGAACAAACAAAAAATGACCGTTCTATAAACAATACTATTGCTGCTGTAGGTATTGGACTAGCCACTAGTCAAATAGTCTCTGCTGTCATCCTTGCCGAAGTGCCCCAAAATAAAAACCCCTTCGCCTATCAAACTCAAGCTTTTGCCTGGAGTTTGGGAATAGGAGCATTTGCTGGTTTAGTAGCATATATACTGATTCCCCGCATCATGCCCAAACTCACTCGAATCTTATCTCGTAAATGAAATGTTTACATAAATTTTGGCTGTCGTCATAATTAACTTCTGCTGCTTTGTTATGTTGTTAAAACTAAAAAACAATACGAACATTTTTAATAAACCGACCTGTCCGAAATCTTAACTAGGGCCCACTTGAATTTTGCTTTAACATTGCTCATCCCTTAATTGCGCTAATTCCTGAGCTTTTTCTTGATCGATTTTGTATCGCTTGTTACGCACTAAATCGTGATGATTTTGAATAAGTTGATGCTCCTCATGAGTGCGATCGCGTTTCCGCATACTTTTTAATTCAGCCGTTTCTTTGACTACCTCCCTTACTTTCAGGGATATTGAACGGTTCTGCCAGTGTTCGCGGTTAATCCTGTCAAGTTTTTGTGATATCGCTGGTAATAAATAAGTATCAAAATTATCTAGTGGTAAATTTTCCCAAATCCTGCTATCATTACACCCCGGCGTTTGACAAAGAGTCCAGCGATCGCGAGATAAATTGTAGTCTGGCATTACCAGCAGCGCCAAATGCGGATCGACTATTCCTGAATCCCGACAGCAGAAGCAGCGCCAACTTGGATAAAACATCTCCTTTTCTTCCTCATTTTGAACAGGCCTATCAATAATATTTCTGGGATAGACGCAACACTAGAACACCGATTCAGTATTCGGAATCATGACGAAAAAACCTGGTTTCGTGAGTTGTAACAAGGAATGTTTTATTGTAGGAGACGTTAAAACAGGGGTTTTCAGTCTCATATTTTATTAGTGAATCGGTGTTCTAGTGCTGAGTACTAAATTTAAGGTTGTTATGAATGTTCTCTACCTATTGATAGAGCCACTTCCTTGTGTAGACTACACAAAATTGATGTATAAATTTAAAAATAATTTTATGTATATTTACTTTATTTTATCAATATAATCCATATTTCTAATTACTTAAAATTATAGATTTTGTGTATAGTTACACAGTTAAAAACTAATTGTTAGTAATCAATATATCCAGAATAAATCATAAATTCTGAGAAATAATAAATTGATAATCTTCTCACATTCGGATGATTATTATTAGGATATATACAAGTTATTAAAGATATAGAAAACTTTGTTGTGATTCTCTATGTCTTCAATAAAGCTATATCCAGAACGCCACATAAAGAAGTATTCGACTAATCTTTATCCCCTAGTAATTACTGCAAATGTGGCTATGGTCTTAGATGTAATTATTAACCATAGTCCCCTGAGCTTTTTAACATTTGGCTTAACAACATTAGGGACAGCAGTAATTATTTGGCGGCGTGAGTTAGATGGGCTGCTTAATTTTTGTGCCAAGCTAAATCGGCGCTATAAATTCACTACCCCTGCATTGACAATGCTAGGAACTTTTTCATTGTTAGACGCACTATCAACTCCCGCAAAAGCACAGTTCTTCCAAAATGCACAAACTTGGATGACATCAAACTTTTCAGGAGCTGGTCAAGCTATTCCTTTAGTATTTAACGTGCTGCGTGGTTTATTTTTGATTTACTTGGGAATTTCTTTGGTAAAAGTCATACAATCAGCTCGCCAAGACGAAGATTGGCAGAATTTAGCCCGAACACCCATGATTATTCTAATTGCAGTGACTATGGGTGATATCTTGGCGAACTTAATTATTGGCAGTGGCGGTACAACTGGTTGAGGTCGAAAATGATTGATAGTAAATCCAAAACACGCACTGTTAATACCACCATTGGAAAGCAGCCTAACATTGGGCCATTTCCATCTGATCAATTAATTCCTTGGGTAGTGATTTCTGGGGTTTCCTATTATTTATTTCATGGCTTTTTGCGACTTAATTGGATTTGGACTCTAACTCTAGCAACTTGGGGAATTTCGACTTGGTGGGTGCTGACTGCTAACGGAGCTTGGAGAATTTTATCAAAGTTTTTAGCTACTCCTAATTGGACGCGAGTACGTGTGCTGTATCAACCAATTTTGCAGTCAAATGCTAAAAAAAAAGCAGAAAGCCGAAAAACTGCTAACAAATTTGAAATTTAGAAAATAGTCACGATGGGATATTAGTTAACTTTCCCAAAAAAGTTGACTTGGGAGGTGATATTTCGGTGAAATCAAAAGTTGGTAAGCGCATTGTTGATAATGGGGAACGCAAAGTTCGTTTAACACCTCTGGAAGATGCTTTTGCACTAGTTACAATGTTGCAGATTAATCTTCAAGGGCGTTCTGTTGGTGCTTACGTACTGCGTAAAGGTACTAACAGCTTTATGATTCACTTTGGGTTCGAGTGCGCCGGGATTCACTCAACGTTGCGTACTGAACAAATTGATCCAGTTTTCGACGCTATTGAATCGGGCTTAAAAGATTTACCAGAGGGTGAACGACTGACAATACATTTGAGTTCGTTTACTGATGATAGTTTCAGGCAACAACAACTCCAGAATTTGAGCGAGCGCTCACCCAACAAAGAACTACAATATCTCCTGATGGGAGAACGCTGTCGTACTCAAGAATTGACGAAACTCGGCATCCGTAAACCCAAAACCCTGCGCTTGTACTGTACCTATACAGTAGAACCAGATACCACTGGCACCAGCGATGTCATAGAAAAATTGCTCTCAAGACTAGAGCGTTCATGGAAATCTTTCACTGGCGAAATCAACGAGTTACAGTTTCTTCGCATTGAGCGCCTGCTACACGCATCTTTTACTGATGGCTTTCAACTTTGGGAACAATTGCTGTCCAACAAAATGGGGTTAAATGTTCGCCCCTACGATGCTGAAGAACTTTGGGCAATTCTCTGGCAGCGTTTCAACTCGACTCCACCGCGACCAATTCCCCAACTTTTGATTTTAGATGAGGAGGGACTGCGCGAAGAAATTTACTCAGAAGTTGCGCCTACTTCCATGTTGATGGAATCTGAATCATCGATTCCTATTGCTGATCGCCGTTGGGTGCATCTACTAGACAAATATATTGGAGCACTGACCTTTGTCGATAAACCTGGTGGCTGGACAGATAAGGAACACCAGATGCGCTATCTCTGGGAAATTTTATCCAGAGAACGGGTTTATGACACCGAAATTTACTGCCAATTGATGCGGGCTAACGAGACTTTAGTCAAAACCAATATGCAGCGCCTAACCAAACAGGCGAATACAAGCGCAGTTTTGGCACATGAAAAAAACTCAGTTGATGTCAAGTCTTTAGTCAATATCAAAAAGTCAATTGCTGCTCAGGAAGAACTTTATGAAGGTGCTGTTCCCATTCATACTGGGATTGTGTTTTTAGTTTACCGCTCATCCCGTGAAAAATTGGATGAAGCCTGTCGGTATTTACAATCTTGCTTTTTGCGTCCAGCCTGGGTAGTCCGCGAAACTGAATATCCGTGGCGGATGTGGTTGCAGACTCTTCCCATCACTTGGGAGCGTTTAATGACCGTTCCCTTTAATCGACGGCTAGTTTACTTAAGTGGTGAAGTACCTGGGTTCATGCCATTAGTACGAACTCAAGCTAAAGACGATAGTGGCTTGGAACTAATTGCCGAAGAAGGAGGAACGCCAGTATTCCTCAATTTGTACACCCAGCACAAGAACTTGGGGCTATTCGCTACTACCCGTGCAGGTAAAAGCGTCTTGGCATCGGGCATCCTCACCCAAGCTTTAGCGCATGGAATGCCAGTGGTAGCAATGGACTATCCTAAACCTGATGGCAGCAGTACTTTTACTGATTACACCCAATTTATGGGTAATGACGGAGCTTACTTTGATATCGGTAAAGAATCAAGTAATTTATTTGAATTGCCGAATTTAGGCTCTCTCCCACCTAAGTTGCAGCAAGAACGATTTGAGGATTACAAAGAATTCCTAGCGACGGCAATACTAGCAATGGTTGTAGGTACTCGTAGGGGTGTAACCAATGCCTCGCAAACACTTACGGACGCGATACGTTCCATCATTGCTTTGGCCCTGAAAGCTTTTTTTAACGATGAATTAATCCGCGATCGCTATGCCGCAGCCTACATTAATGGTTTTGGTTCACAAGAATGGTTGGTAATGCCCACCTTGCAAGATTTCTTAAGTTTTTGTTCTCATGAGCGTTTACAGCTAGATTCTTCAGGGGGCGATATCAAAGCAGCCCTAGAAACCATAAAATTACGCTTGCGATTCTGGCTTTCTAGTAGAGTTGGACAAGCGTTAGCCCAACCTTCCACCTTCCGCAGTGATGCACATCTATTAATCTTTGCGCTGCGTAACTTATCCAATGACGATGATGCAGCAATTTTAAGTTTAAGTGCTTACAGTGCAGCCCTGCGTCGAGCCTTGGCAGCCCCAGCCAGCGTATTTTTTATTGATGAAAGTCCTATCCTGTTTGAATACGATTCGATTGCCGCACTGGTGGGTAGACTGTGTGCCAATGGAGCAAAAGCCGGAATCCGAGTAATTTTATCTGCTCAAGACCCTGATACCATTGCCCAATCTCCAACAGGTGCGAAGATTTTCCAAAATCTAACCACTCGGCTGATTGGACGTATCCAACCTACTGCTGTTGATAGCTTTGCGAACATTTTGAAATATCCCCCAGAAATCATTTCTCGCAATGCCACAGAAAGTTTTTTTCCAAAAAAGGAAGGAGTTTATTCCCAGTGGCTGCTAGACGATAACGGGATTTTTACTTTTTGCCGCTACTATCCCGCCTTTAATTTGTTCGCAGCAGTAGCAAACAATCCCGAAGAGCAAGAGCAAAGAACTGCTGCTTTATCTCAGCATCCCAATAAGTTTGTGGCTTTGACACAATTCTCCAAACATTTGGTTGAGACGAAGTAAATATTCAAAAAAGGAGGAGTGATGCACAAAATTAAGCGAGCTACTATTATTGGAGCGATCGCCGTCTCTGCAATTGGATTCACTAGCGCTCAGGCATTTTCAGTACCAATTTTTCCAGATAGTCCCTCCGCAAGATTCTTCGAGCAATGGCGACAGCAATTGAATCCATTTACTCAAGATGCTTCCTCCCTGGCTCAAAAACTCGAACCTTTAACGAAGTTCTTAGGCAAAGATTTGCAAGCTGCGATTACGGAAGCAATGGGTGTATTGGGTTTACCAGATGCAAATGCAGCAAGAGAAAAAGCTTCTGATAGTGCAGCTACTTCAGATAGTGCCGTCAATGCGGCTGAACGAGCCACAAACGAAATTGACCGCCAAATTACCCGCACAGAAGCAGATAGCACTCTTAGCAAAGCAGGTCAACAACAAACCAAAGACCGAATTGAAACAACCCAAAATTCAGTTGCACAAGTTTATGTAGATGCTAATGCTGCTCAAGATGAAGTTGTCACCCAGAATGTCATGAAGCGAATTGCTCAACAAAATGTCCAAACCGCAGCAATTTTAGGAGACATGCGGACTGATGGATTGAAATTACGGCAGTCTCAAAATTTGGCGAACCTCAATTTGACGAATATCTCCCGTTCTTTAGATGGTCAAAAGCAGGCGTATCAGAAACAAACAGTGGATCAGGGTTTTAATAATTTAAGGACAGCAGCCCAAGCGCGGTTGTTCTAAAAGGCAGCCCAATGCCCAAAAAATTTCATTGCCATGCATGAAAAAGGAAGAAGGAGGGCGAAGATTGTTGCAATTATTGAAATATGAGTTGATGCTCGCACAAACCCAAACTCCTAATCCAGGGCAAGCAGCTTCCACGATTACTAAAGATGGTGCAGCTGCTAGTGAAGCGATCGCGCAGACAATGGAAAAACTTTGGGATGACGTACTCGGTGGAGGATTGTACAGTGCGATTGCCTCACTAGGAGTTTTCTTTGCTGTCGGCACTCTGCTGATTTTCCTTGTCCAATGGACGCGAGAAATGGTGGATGGTGATAACTCCAAAGCTTTCTCTGAAATGATTTGGCCCATAGTAGTGATAGTCCTGCTAGCCAACAATGCTCAACCCTTGGCGATCGCCACTAAAGGATTGAGAGCCATCATTAATCAAACAAACAACACTCTGCTGACAACCACTTCTGCTTCTATCCAACTCCAAGAAGCATATCAGCAAGTAATGCTGAAGACTGGTAACGCCGATGTCATTCAAGCATTAATTGTCCAGTGCGATGCGATCGCCGATCCGAAGCAACAAGCTGAGTGTTTACAAAAGGCTTCTGAGCAAGCCCAAGAAATTGAAACTCAAACAGATAATCGCCCCGGTTGGATGAAAGGTATTGGCGAATTATTTAACACCAACATTTTTCAATTAACTCTGCGTGGTTGGTTATTAGCATTTGGTATTGCTTTTCAATGGATAGTCGAAGTTTCCATGCTATTAACTGCACTGTTAGGGCCTTTGGCTGTGGGAGGTTCATTACTTCCCGTTGGTCAAAAAGCGATTTTTGCATGGTTAACTGGCTTTTTCTCTGTGGGAATGATCAAGCTTTGTTTCAATATTATTTCTGGGTTAGTCGCCACAATGGTGCTGAATGCTGATAATAACGACCCCATGATTTTCGCCTTTGCTATTGGTATTCTCGCACCAATTTTATCTGTTGTTTTGGCTGCGGGTGGCGGTATGGCGATTTTTAGAAGTTTTTCTAGTGTTGCCAGTTTGGGGCTTTCTTCTGTAGTTACCAGATTGGTTAAAAAAGTGTAACTAAATTTTCATTTTATGACTAGTTCAGATCGACATTCCGGCTCAAGAAATGCTAAACATAACCGATTGAGATTTTTGAATCTTTCTTCTAAAAATATTTCAACTGGCGATACTTTAGCATTATTTGCAGTAGGCACTTTTAGCTTGCACCTTTTGACTCTGTTCTTAATGTTGCTACTGTATGGTTCCTACTCAAAGTTGAGTAGAAAAGCACCTCCGTCTCTAGTGCAATTAGAAACAGGTAAATCAATTAAAGTTGCCTCAATAGGTAGTTTAGAACGTACTCCTCAAGTTATTTTACATTTTGTTTCTGACACAATGACTTTGATGATGAATTGGTCAGGAACGCTACCATCCACCACAGTAGAAGAAGCTGCTAAACCCAAACCAGACCCTGGTATAGATATTCGCTCTTCAAGTAACGGAAGTGGTAAAGTAACTTCTTCAGCATGGCAAGCATCCCATGCTTTATCGGAAGACTTCCGCAAAGAGTTTTTGCAAATACTAGCTGAAATTACACCACCAGCAGTTTTCAAGGGAACAACGCAAGTAGTTTTAGTTCCACTTTCTATTCAACCTCCCATCAAAATTGCTGAGGGTAAGTGGAAAGTCAAAATGGTTGCTAACCTTAGCATATTTGACCAAGGAAATAAATTGGGAGAAGTAATTCCCTTTAATAAAGAAATCTTCGTACAAGCCGTTGAAGCTCCTGATATGTCAACAACAAATGATGGATTAGCAGCAGCAATTTATCAGATGCGAGCTAGCGGTTTAGAAATTTATGCAATACGGGATTTACCACAGGAGAATTTATAATGCCTGAGCATCAAAATGGTAAAACACCTACAAATATTCTTGAATTAGAAAAAAAACCTGCTACGGCTAACCAAAAATTTGAACAAGAGTTAAATGAAGAATTTGATGATGAATGGGATGAAGAAAGTCTGGCGCGATTACTCGGTTATGTATATCCGGTTGTAAATTCAACAACTTCTTCTGAAGTGAATGAACATGAAATAACTTCAGAAGAAGTTGAACATACCGAAAATCAAGCTGAAGTATCTTCGCCAAATGTAGTAGCACCCCATGAGTTATTTGATGACCCACAATTAGGTAAAACACAACAAAACTTCTCCACTAATCCATTTTCTAAATTTGGTGTTGTCGGCTTGGGATTGTTTGTGATATTCGGTGTAGGAGCTACTTTTTTAAATATCATTATTTCCGGTAGACCAAAAGCAGCACCAAAAGTTATGGATCAAGGTTCTGCCCAGCCTACAGTAGAACTTGCTGATAATATAAAACCCCAAGAAGTAGAAACAGGGAAACTAAAAGCAGAATTAGCGTTAGGAAGTCAAGTAGAAAAAATCAAATCTTTAGAAAGTTCCAAAAGTCCCAAAACTTCTGTAGCCAAAGCGCGTAACCAAACTAAGGATGAGTTAAATAAACGAACTACAGTCAACCAGACTCCACCTGATGTGCGTCCATTACCAATTTCTCGTCCAGTTCAAGTTGCTTATGTCCCTCGTCAAACAACACCAAGAGAATATTATTCGCCTCGTTTTACAACAGTTTCTCGGAATCAAGCACCTGTAAGTAACGTGCCAGTAAATACCACAAGCACAATACCAATACCGCCTCGTACAAACCAATTTACTGACCCAATGCAACAATGGGCGGCAATTAATAGATTAGGAAGTTATGGCAGTAGTGAAATTGCGACTAACACTGAATTGGCAACCAAAACTTACGAACAACCGAATAATAGTGCTGTAGATACTGTTACGAACGTACAAAGAAATTCACCAATAATAATTCCTCGTGCCACCCCAGTTTTAGCTGTTGCTAACACAATTGTGGAAACTGCCGATTCTCTAGAACCACTCTACACAGAAGAAAATGCAATTGTTACAGGTGTACCTGTGCGACAACTAACGGTGGGTGCAACTGCATCTGGAAAGTTAATTACTCCGTTAATTTGGGGTGAAAGTTCAACTAATAATATTGATGCAAAATCACTGACTCCAACTCAAAAAGACAAGTTTATTGTCCAGCTTGTTGAACCACTAACTGAAGAAGATGGTTTTGTTACTTTACCAAAAGGTACTCAAATTGTTGTCCATGTACGAGACATTGACGAATCAGGACTTGTGCAACTGGAAGCAACCCAAATTGTGATGGAAGGTAAGGAGTATGTGTTGCCACCAGGAGCAATTACTATTCGCGGCAACTCCGGCCGTCCATTAATGGCATCAAAGTCGAATGATAAAGGTGGCGAAATTGCTTTACGAGATGCAGAAACATTCGTAGTTGGTTCTTTGGCTAAAGTGGGCAAAGTACTCAATCAACCTCAAGACGAACAATACTCAACTTCCACTGGGTTTGGTGGTACAACTACTTTTTCTTCCACTAGACGAGGTGGCCCTAATATCTTGGGAGCCATTTTAGAAGGAGGATTTGAACCGCTGACTGAACAAATTTTAGAACGCAATCAGCGATCGCTAAGAGAAATCGAACAACGAAAAGCAGTTTGGTACGTCCGCGCAGGTTCGGATATTCAGGTTTTTGTCAACCAATCTTTTCAACTTTAAACTGCCTCCCCAATGCCCCATGCCCTAATTTACTCAGTATGAATCCGATGAAAGTTTTTCTGCAAAAGTTGACTGTAACCGCTTCCATCTATACTGTGCTGACTTTTGCTACTGGCCTTTTACCAGTAGTTGCAGGTGAAACATCTCGTTCCAGCCAAACTCCTCAAGGACTGCGACGTATTTCACAGGATATGGCCACTGGGCAGAGTGGAAGTGAAATGCCTCTAATTGAGTTATCGCCGGGGTATGGAGTCAATATTTCCTTTATCCCCAATGGTGAGATAGTAGAGAAAGTTTGGTTAGATAATCCAGCGATCGCTTCTCTTGATGTTGATGGTTGTTTGTCAGGCTTGGGACGTGAATGTAACTCTCCAGGGGCAACAGTATTACATCTGCGACGGATCAACCCAATAGATATACCGCAGTTGCCGAAGATGAATAGCAGCTTGCTGACAGTAGTAGCAAAAGGTAACTCTGAGCGGCGAGTGTATTTATTTCGGGTCGCTACAACTAATACAAAACCCAAATATCACACAATCGAGGTCACACCTCACACCCAAGAAGAACCTGAAATTAGAGAACTATTACCGCAATCTCAAAATTTACAAGCTATGAGTCGGGGTCTGGAAATCGCCCAAAAACAACGTTTAATTTCGCCTGAATCGCGCTTGTGGCAGCGAATAAAAAACTTTTTAACAAATGTGAAGTCAGGAGAATCAATATCTAATGCTGCCCGGAAAGCTGGCATTACTTTGCAGCTAGTGAATCGGCTGATAGAACTGGGACAAACTACTCCCGTAAATATTTTGAGGCAGCGTTTAGTAAATCAATCAAATTACTCAAATAAGATTTGAAATTAAGGCAATGAAATTCCTAAAAATTCCTTTTAGCTTGATATCTGGGCTAAGTTTAGCTATCTTAATTTCTGGTACAACTTTAATTTCATCACAAGAGCAAGGATTATCAAATTCTCAGTTAAGACAATCGGGCGTTCCTACAAGCAATTGGCAAAATACTCGCCTGCCTAATTGGAATCAAATTACCTTTGCTAAAATGCCTGGTATTGCCGAATCTGGTTCTTTTCAAGTACCAATACGTGTGTCAGAAAAGTTGGGATATGACCCTTCGCGTAGTTGGAATGCTGGACAGACACCTGATTATTACATGATGTTAGGTGACTTTCAAGAGGCTTTCAAACTTCAAGATTTTTCACTAACTGATATTGCCAAAACTGTTGATTTGGATTTAAGTCAAGTTGATTTAGACCAATTTGGCGTAATGAAATTCCAAAGTTTAGAGAGCTTGAGTGAGGCTATTCCTAATTTGAAAGATAAACATATTGCTGAAGTTAAACCTGTTTTAGATTTATTATCTCAAAAGCTAGAAACTTCCTTTGATTCCAATCAAACAATCGGGAAGCTATTGCAACAATCTCCTCATTTAGGAAAACTACAGTTTGCATCTTTAAACTTAGCATCTTATAGTTTGGATTCTATTCCAGGTTTGGCAACAACACCAATTGGTGCATTTAAAAAATGGCAAGGTGTCCATATTAATGAGATACCAGGATTAGCTGATGTTCCTTTTTCTCAGTTTCCTAATCCAATTAATGCTGTGGGTGGAAATGTGGGCATTGTTGATATTGCTTTTGCAACTGACGAACAACAACGTCATAGCACAATTTCTGGTAGTAATAAAGAAGGCTTTTCTGTGCCATGTCAAAAAGATTGTGCTCACATAGAATTATCTGGTTCATCTGCGGTTTCAGGTAAAGCCTGGGTTAGCGGTAAATATCAATTAGTTAAGGGTGGTCAAGGAATCCTCAGTTCAGTGAATGGCGGGAAAGAACCAACAGGTCGTCATCCATTTGGTCATGCTTTCAAAGTCGCAGTGTGGGATATTTCAGAAGTAGACGGCATGATTTCTCAAGCTTTATTCTTCCGGGCTTGTATGCGGAATACTTTTGTAGATTTAGGCTGTACACCCTATTTTATTGGGCCTGTACCATTCATGACTTTCAAAGAGCAAGAACCTATATTTTTAGGTTTAATTGCAGGAGAAAGCTCTAATTCAGTTTCCACAACTACAGGATTGAATAGTACGGGGTTTAGATTTAAACAATCTCCTAATAGTTCAACAAATAAGTTGTCTAATTTACTGCCCACAATTAAAGGTGATTGCAAGAATCTTCATTCATCAGGAACAAATATCGATGCTTTGATTGCTGCTTTCTATAGTGTTGAAGAAAATTACAACTTAGTCGGTAATTATACCTGCGACTCATCTGATAACTGTGGACGTGGGCTGGGTGCAATGCAGTTTATGTCATATCGTCCAGATGTGCGAAAGATTATCTCAAGTAAATCTGGCGGTGCAAAGTTTCTATCCAAATTGGATGCAGGTGAAAAAGTTACAGGTGAGGATATGATGCAATATTTTTCACCTGCTGAACAACAAACTTTAATTAAAGCTGATATCACCAACTTACTGAACAGCGCATCTCAACAAATCGACCCAATGACCGAAAAGCCTTTTATAGGCGAGCGATTAATTGAACGTGCTGCTCAAATGAATTTCGCTGGTGTAGGTATCCCTATCGATACGGCTGTCAGTGATGTGGATGGAAAAATATCAATCAGAGGATATGGCAACAAAACATCTGCTAAATATTTTCAAGCTCTGCAATTAATGGGCTGTTCTTAGACTAAAGAAATCCTGTTTAATTTCTGTATTTTCGGTTCAAGTTATGAGTTTTCTATTTCAGAATTTATTCAAAACATTAAGCAGAATATAATATGCAATTAAAATTTAATAAGTTCATACGATTAAAATTGTTTAAATATCAAGCAATAGTAGCGATAGCTACTATTTTCAGTTTACTTGTTACAGCATTTTTATTCAAAGCCCATATTGCAAATAACAATCGTACAACAACATGGAGAAATGCCAAAGAAATTGCACCACCATTGCTTATTAAAAAAGTCTTATCTTTGAATCCCATAGCTAGGATTGATGACAAATCAGTAAAAGTTATGCAAATCTCATCTCAAGGTGCAGGAGATTTATACATATTTGATTTACGCTCATCTCAGCTTTGTGGCATCGGTGGTTGTCTTTATCTGATTTATCACGAATCCGGTAAGTTGCTTTTGCCCCTAATCGCTAATCCAAACTTACCACCCAAAGAAGAGTTAATGCGTGCTTCAAACACAATAAATGGTAAATTTCCTTGCTTGGTAGTTACGCAACCGACGTTGAATGAGAACATACTATCTCGTACCAAATATTGCTACCAAAATCAAAAATTTATACGGTTTAACGAAGAATTTTTTAGTAGCAAATAAAAGTTAGATTTAAATGATACAAGCTAATGAAAAATTCAACTTCAAATTACTCTCTAGGAATTCAAGTACCGCTTGCAAAAGTAGAGACATTACAAATTGAAAGATTGACAGAATTGATGAAATCGCAGTCTGGCCTGGTACTTTTGAGTTGCTTGATTGCACTTGCTATTTTTCGAGTTCTTTCAGGAGGGAATCGCAAAGGTAAACTGGCTACCAGTTACTGGGGTGGTGGTCGTGAAAAATATTTGGCTGCACGTAAAGCTAAACAGCAGATATCTAATCCTACGCGCAATTGGGCAGCACTTTACATTGGTACACCTCAGCAAATGCGATCGCGCATTGAAAATGAATGGCGTACCGCAGGTTTACTGAAGACAAAACCAACTGTGAATCAAAAATTACACAAATTAATATCGCCTAACTCTACTCTGTATGTTCCTGATGTCCAAAGAGGAATAGCCGTTATAGGTGCAGCAGGTTCTGGCAAGACATTCTCTGTAATCGACCCTTTAATTCGTAGCGCTTTTGACCAGGGGTTTCCTGTATGTGCCTATGATTTCAAATATCCCGCACAGACCAAACGGGCTGTAGCTTACGCTATGAAGCGCGGTTACACCGTCAGAATATTTGCGCCAGGGTTTCCTGAAAGTGAAACCTGCAATCCTTTAGATCTGCTGAAAGACGAGGAAGATGCGATCGCCGCAGGTCAAATTACCAGGGTCATTTCGCGTAACTTCGACCGTGGGGGTAATAGCAACAGCGATAAATTCTTTGAAGAAGCCGGGGATAGTTTGGTTGAGGGTATTTTACTAGTCACCAAGGCAGTTAAAACTCTAACGGGTGACGACAAATACTGCGATTTGATGATGGCGCAGGCAATTTTATCTTTACCCAATCTGGCAGTAAGATTAGAAGCTGCTTCCAGGGACAAGCTGAAAATTTGGACAACACGACCGTTATCTCAGCTAATCAGCGTCAAGTACTCTGAGAAAACTACTGCTAGTATTGTTGGGGCCGCGCAGCGTATATTTCAGCGATTCCTCAAGAAAGACTTTGTGGGCGCATTCTGTGGCCAGACGACATTACCACTGGACTTGGATGGTAAACAGCTAATTGTGTTTGGGCTAAACAGGAATAACCGTGACATCATCAGTCCATTGCTGGCGGCTATTTTACACATGATTGTCACGCGCAATGTATCCCGTATCGTACCGAGAAAAGACCCTTTAGTAGTGGCTTTAGACGAACTACCTACTTTGTACTTACCAGCTCTTGTTAATTGGTTAAATGAAAGTCGTGAAGACGGTTTTGTAGGAATTTTGGGATATCAAAACATTGTCCAGTTAGAAAAAGTCTATGGTAAGGAACTGACACGGGCCATCTTGGGAGGTACAGCCACCAAGTTTATTTTCAACCCACAAGACCCGGAATCTGCAAAGTTGTTCAGTGACTACTTGGGCGAGATGGAAATCAAATTTAATTCCAAATCGCGCAGTACAGGAAAGGGAGGTGCTTCACACAGCACTAACGAACAGCATCAAAAACGCCATTTATTTGAAGCAGCACAGTTTGCCAAGATGAGTACGGGTAAGGCGGTAATTATCAATCCAGCTTACACTCGGGGCACAGAAGCTTATGTTCCCATATTGCAGACTATGAAAGTTCCTGCTGCTGATATTGCTGAGATGAACTGGTCGGAGGGAAAGTGGGATTTTGTTAGAGAAAGACTGATTCAAAACAATTCTGTGCAAATTAGCGACTCTGAACGTTCTCAACAATTTATGGAAAGGCGTGAATTAGCTGAAAAACTATTTCCCATACCTGAAGAATCTAATTCTGTGCCTTCTCCAGAAGAAGTTGCCAATGTTTTTTAGGGGTTTTAGAAATGCAATCTTCACAGGTTAATTGGAGTAAACAAGTTTCGTCTGTCTTAGCACGTTATCCGCAGTGGCAGCACATAGTTATTGAAGCATCGAATAAGCCGTTATTCGATGTAAATTATTGCCCAGAGACTATAGAAATATTTGATCAGGTTGGCTTATTAGCTGGTAGAGTATTTAGCTCTATTTCTTATGAATGTACTCGTAATTCACTAGATAAAAGTGAATTTATTGCTTGGTTGTTTGATGGAGAACTGGGAGTTTTTTATGTAGGTTCTCAGGTAGTTATCAATCGACTGAAGTTATTGGCAGAGATTGGCGGAGGTGCTCATCATGAATGATATATTTACGGTTGCATCTGGAGAAGCTGCTGCCATTCAAATGCATTACGAACAAATAATAGAAGTTTTGTTGCAAACTTTACTCAGTGACAAACAGGATCATAAGCGCCAAGGATTAAAAATATTTGATGGAAAAAGACTTGTTTATGGACATGATAAAATTCAATTTCATGATGAAGTCTCTGGATTGTCAGGGCAACTTTTAAATCCTCAACTCATTGTCCAGCTACAACAACTGCGTTCTGTAAGAGTGGGAGGTATGGTAGAAGGAGCGACTAATAAAATAGTTGAATTAGATGGACGCATTGTTTTGCAATCTGATGAACGAGGTAAAGTAATTATTAATAATTTATTGCAAAATGGAGTAGTTAAATCTACAAATAATCAACAGAGATTTGATGTAGATGAGCCTACCAACAGAGAACATCCAAAACAATTTGATAATACTGAATTTTTAGTTTCTAGTTCTGAGAGACAAGCAAAAGCAATACAAGAAAATAGAGACTTCTCTCATAATCTAGGCTCAATAAGAGTAATGCAATCTCTTCAAGATTTAGAAGATAATCCTTTAAAAAATTTACTAGCTAATGAAATTGGACAGCTACAAGCAGAAATCAAAGCATTAAGACAACAGCAGGATTTTTATCAAAATTTAATTAATGAAAGAGTTAAACAACATCAAAATATTTCTTGGTGGCAGCAATCAGTTAATAATATTTCACTTTTAGTAGAAAGTATAAATTATGCTGTAAAGATGGGCATTCAAGAATTTAAACAACATTCAGCACAATACCAAATTGCAACATCTTTAAAAACTTTATTTCATACTCAGACACATCCAGGAGCTTTAGAATACCAAGCGGCTCAATACCAAATCTATCGTGATGGTTCATTGTATAAAATTACGGAATCAGAAACAGGCAAACTTTTAATGCAGTTTCGTTCTACAAATTTGGGTGTACGGGTGGAAGCTAGAAATTTGGAACCTACACATATTAAAGATATTAATGCTTTAGTGCGATCACTTCAACGTCATGAACCTATTCCTGCTTCCTTTACTCCTGTAGGTAAGCAAGAAGCTGAGTATTTTGCTCGGATAGATAAGATTACTAAGGCGCTTGTGCAATATGCGATCGCTCACAAAAAAGATGTAGAAATTGATGGCTTATTCTCTTATAAATGGCAAGCAACTACCGATGGAAAAGTGAATATTTATGCCAAAGATGGACGTGGAACTGTATTAGAAAAATCTGAGGGACAACTCAAAAGTTCTATGAGCGAGCGGGATTTAATATATTTCGAGCAAATCTTACCCAGATTACAGCCTGCTTACCAACGCCAACAGGAATCAACAGCATTGCGATTACCACAAGTTAACAGTAATGAAAATGAATTAGAGATATAGCCGTGAACTTATCCCATTTGAATTTATTAATTGACTCTGGTATACCTATAGTCTGTGTAACCGCTTCGATATCAGAGCGGATGACAGTTTTAAAGCAGATTTACCAGGAATGTGCAGTGACGAGAAATCTGCCTATGTATTTATGGAATGCTGGTTGGGGATGTTTTAAACAAGTCCAATTTAATTCTGAGCGTTGTGTAAGTTTTCCAACTGTATACTCTAGTAAATTACAGCCTCGTGATGATGGAATCTTTGCAGCTTTCGATGATTTGTTAAATTCTGAAATAGATGGTGTTTTTATTTTTGAGAATTTGCAGTCTTTAATTAAACAAGACTCAACATTATATCTAAAAAATTATTCATTTAAAATTACCTCGCAAATAATCAACATTTTTTATGAATTAAAAAATATCAACAATACAAAATATTTAATTATTTTAGCAATGGATGATGTGGAACTACCACAGTCATTGACTCAGTTAATTCCCAATCTCTCTATGCCCTTGCCTTCGCATGAGATAATAGCTGATTTTATTAAAGAATTTTTATTTAATCAAATAACTGATTTCCCAAAGGATTTTGATTTATCTATTTTGGTAAATGCTGCTTCTGGTTTAACTCTTGAGGAAATACGTTCTGGATTTGCAATAGCGATTAATTCTTGTCCAGATTTTCATAGTAATACAATAGCCCTACACTTGCTAGATTATAAAATTAATCGCTTTCGTGCTTTTAACTTAAACTTTATTTCTCACTCAAACGTAGCTGACTTTGGTGGTTTAGATTTACTCAAAAAATTTATTGAAAATGTCAAGCTAGATTTTGCTCCCGAAGCACGATCTGCCAATATTCCCCTTCCAAAAGGTTGTTTACTGGTAGGGCCACCGGGGACAGGAAAGACTCTGGCGGCGCACGTCAGTGCCAAAACTTTAGGATTTCCCCTTGTGTGCATGGATACCGCAGCAGTAATGAGTGGTAGTGCAACCCATCTCAAACGCTTGCTAGAGCGTATAGAAGCTTGCGCTCCCGTTGTGCTTTACTTTGATGAATTAGATAAATTGTTCGCAGCATCCACTCCTTCAGGTGAAGATATTGATTCACGCCGAATCTTGGGAACCCTACTCACTTGGTTGCAAGAAAAACAGAGTGCTGTATTTGTGGTAGCCAGCCTTAACCGACTCGATGCACTACCACCAGAATTAACCAGGGTTGGCAGATTTGATGAAATATTCTACGTCGGCTTTCCTCAAGCGATAGAGCGAAAAGAAATTCTGATGATGCACCTAGCGAGATTTGACGAACGATACCGCAATGGTGGCGATGGGCTACGCCCCACCGTAGGCGATCGCCTTACCGAGAAAGAATGGCGGATTCTTCTCAACAAAACCATCAACTGTAACGGTGCTGAACTAGCAAGAATGGTAGAAAAAGCAGCCCGTGCATTATTTCATCAAGGGCGGGAGATTCATATTGGGTTGTCCGAACTGTTGGAACAAAGGGAAATGATAGTACCACTCTACGTCAGAGATACCGACAGAATACTGGCTATAGAAAATCGAGCCAAGTATATTTGTCAACCAGCATCGACAAAAGACTCTTCGGTTTTCGCTCCAGCGATTACTACGTATTGGGGAGAACCCTGTGTTCAAAGTTAACCGTAACAAGCGATCGCTTATTTGCAGTTAATCAACTACTGTTCAAACTCAAACAAACCTAAGAGGATTCGCTGTTACAATACGACCAATCCGCTCAATTAAACGAGACACACCGCTTATGATTACTCAAATGATGGTTCAACCCTCATTCTGGGTAGAATCTGGAATCAAACTCACTCAAGTTAGGAACATATATTTATTTAACCCTGTTTTGTCACTCTGGCAGTAGTATAATAAGGTAAAAATGCTAGAACCAAGACACAGAGCATGGTACAGCCCCGTCCAGCCGCACCAACAGTCAAATTTGTGGACGAATATTGCCAGTGGTATAAAAGTCTGTTTCCAGATGTTAGGAGTTTCGAGGCTTTTAAATATCTCCATGTAGGCTGCATTTCTGATCTAAAACGTAAAACATTGCCAGAAATAGCAAAAATCGTAGGATTAGATAACCAGCAAGGGTTGCATCATTTTCTAACTACATCACCTTGGGATATAGAAAAGTTAAGAACCTTAAGGTTAGAGTTAATTTTACAAGTGCTAAAAGGTAGACCAATCATTTTAATTATTGATGAGACAGGGGATAAAAAGAAAGGGAGCAAGACAGATTATGTGAAACGGCAGTATATAGGAAATTTGGGAAAAACAGATAATGGAATTGTGGCAGTGACAGTATATGGTGTTTTCTGTGGGATGACATTTCCATTACTGTTTGAAGTGTATAAACCCAGGGAAAGATTACAGGCAGGAGATAAGTACCGCACTAAACCAGAAATAGCAGCAATACTGATAAAAAAGCTACAATCAATGGGTTTTAAATTCAACTTAGTACTTGCAGATAGCTTATATGGAGAGAGTGGTAAGAATTTCATATCTGTATTAGATGAACTAAACTTGAACTATATAGTAGCGATTCGGTCAAATCATTATGTAGAAATACTTCCACGACAACATATTCAATATTTAAAGTGGCAGAAGTTTCAAAGGGTATTCTCTGACTTGAGTCGGGAAAATCGATTTATTAGAGAAATTATTCCGGGAAAACGTGGAGAACTTAGATATTGGCAAATTACTACAGATCCAGAAAATTTGCCTGATAACACTACTTGGTATGTGATGAGTAAATATCCAGACATTACGCCAAGAGAAGTTGGAAATTTTTACGGTTTAAGAACTTGGGTCGAGTACGGGTTAAAACAAAGTAAGAATGAATTAGGTTGGTCAGATTTTCGCCTGACTCACTACCCAGATATTGAGCGATGGTGGGAAATTATTTGCAGTGCTTATTTAATGGTTAGTCTGCATTCGGAGCAACTGTTTCAGTCTCCATCACAACGAGAGTCAAAATTTGTTTCACATCCTTGGTGGGATAATGGAAATGGCTGGAAGAACATTCTTAACAATCTTCGTTTGATTATTCAACCTTTTACTTTATTTAATCTGATATATCCCTGGTTAACGGTTTTTCCTATTCCTCAATTAGCTTTGGGTTTTTTTAAACTTCAATCTATTATTTATAGCCTCACCAGTTCAATTTTTATATCCCTGATTCACCCTGATTTCTACTTTTCCTCTGCCTAGAGTGACAAAAGAGGGTTAAGAATTATGTCTATGTTATTAGCTTCTTGCTTGTTACCTTGTTTCAAGTAAAGGTCTTTGGCTTGAGCAAGTGATTTTCTACCAACCTGCTTGTTGTTTTGGCAAATCAAGCTCATTCCTCTTCCCTGATAACCAAAAGCTAATTTGGAGTTGAGAGCGATCGCTTTTTCAAAGTATTGTAGGGCAAGTTTGCAATTAGCTTGACGACGCTCTGGATTAATTCTGGCTATTTCTGGCATATCCGCATTCATAATTTTGTAGCCCCAATCTACATAATCGGTAGCAGTTTCTAGTCGCCTTGCTTGTGGAGATATATTTGATGTTGGTTTGAACCAGATGTATAGTCCCCCCAAAAATCCCAGCACTGCCATTCCCAGCAGATATGCCACAGGGTTGAAAGTAATGAAAAGAGAATGTAACATTATTTCTCTTTGCTCGTCATTCCAATATGACACAGCTTTTACCTCTGTGAAGTTGTTGCAACTGTCGGTTCCAAGAAGTTCTCGGTTCTAACTGTTTGGCATGAGATAGCTCTCTCTGAAGTGTGATTGCGGCTACATTGGGCATAGCTACAATTACTTTGGGTATGCTTTTTAGAAATTCCACAGGTGCAGGTGCGTGCTCCCTGTCAGCTACTAAATATAGAGTTCTCTTTTGATGAGGAGCGTTTAAAGCTGCTAGAGACATAGCTTCTATAGGTGTAGAAACTAACATTGCTACTGTGGTGGGACTGCCAAAGTTTTCACCCATACTCAAGTGAAACCAACCATGCCCAGACATCAAGCGTCGCCTACTGGCACTACAAAAACTATAAGTATCACCAGGGACTCCTAGCGGGTGCAAATATGCTCCCGTCACCTCAGCAGAAAGACTGCGGGCTAAAAATACTGCGTTACCTGTAATATCTGCATATATCAATCCACGCTGGTACAGAGTTTGTACCAATTTTTGGGGAAGAGAGCGATTGCGTGTCAGATATCGCTCAATTTCCAACCAGCGATTGCGATCCGGTGTTGGGGCTTCAAATATAGATGGAGGAACCTGTTGAGCAATATTTAAAGCTTGTCTTCTTGCCTGGTGAGTGACCGCAGCCAGCATCCCCTCTTCCCCAAAACAATCGCGCAACCAGACAACCGCATCATCGAAAGTACACTGGTAAACATGCATTACCAAATCCAACGCACCTTTACCAATGCTGTTGTGCAAATCATCGTGAAACGAAGAGTTGGTAATGGCGATCGCGTGATGGTTTGACAACCACTTACTCTTATCCTGCTGGTCTTGATTTAACCCCAGTTTATAAGCCACAGATTCCAACGATAAATCTTGCAAAAGCTTTATTTCCTGGCGTAGAGCAAGTAATTCTTTTTCTAAACTAGCCCTGAGTTTTTCGCTTCTTAATGCCGTTTTCTCTAATTCGGCTTTTTGTTTGAGCAAGCCAGTGCGATCGCTCAATTGGTAATTAATTACCTCTAGTTTCTCCCTTAGAACTTCAATCACCCGTTCTCGATAGGATTCGCTTGCTTCATGTATTCGAGGTTGAGGCAGGTAACTTTCTAAATCGAGGATTTCAGAAGAGCGAGATACGGCGGTGTAATATTTCTTAACTGATGTGTAGGTAGCAGCACTACCCTTAATGCCACGAGAAATACCTAAATGTGCAACAGCATCAGCAAAACTATCTTGCAGTTGAGATAGCTTTTCCTTAGTGCCAAACAATGCACGACAGTTGAGCTTTCCATTTTCGTCCAATGGCACAATGTAAGCATGAACGTGAGGTGTAATTTCATCTAAATGTAATTCAGCCCTCAGCAGGCGATCGCCCCAAGCAGAACACAACCATGTAAGTGTTGCTTGTGCAAAGTCTGACAAACGCTGTTTGTCCTGTGCTTCCGCCTGAAAAAGTCCTTCAGGACAAAAATATTCAGCACTGGCACTCAGTATCATCTCCACTGCTAAAACAGCATTAGAGCGAATTTTCTGCAACCCGATTTTATCTTTCACCAAGGCTACTAAATTGGCGTTGTCAGAATTACCAAAGAGCGTAACGTTTGTTACTTCTGGGTTTGCATTGAGTGTGTTTCTTGCTCTGCTAGTGTGAGCTTCGTTGCCCCCTAGCAATCCCCAGCTTTTAATTTTTTGTATTCTACAGACAGCTAGCGACATAACACTGGCGCGTGATGTAAGTACTTTGTGGATCAGCTGCCACGCTTTTAATTCACACAAATATTTTTTCAATCTCTTGTGGGGAAGCCACGCACCCTTACTGTTCCCCGAATTGTAGCAAGCAAGTAGCATTAGAACGGAAAGCCCGCTCTGAGGCTGCAAGTTGTATACCCGACAGCTGATATCAATTACATAATTTCATTGGATGTAATTATCACATTACGGTAATTAAAATTGCAATAAAATCTACCTTTAGTCTTACGTATTAATAAAAATCAGGGTCAATTTTTTTATTTAATTTCTGTGTGTTTTAACTGATAAAGTCGCTGATATGGTTGCTATAGACAGTTACAAATTGCAAGATCATATTTGCAAAAATAGTGTAATTATACACAAAATTATTTTTCTGTAGAGTTGCTGTAATTCATATTAGGCAATAGTTTCAGTATTTTTTTCTGCGTTCTGATAGATAAGTAACTTAATATAGCTTTGAGCTATTTTTATACATACTGTTTTACTGATATGTATGGTAGTAGAGAATCTGTCTGTTGTTCAATGGCAAGGCTTTATCAAAAGTTAGTTACTAAAAGAAGAAAGTAATATTTGAATTTATGGACAGCTTAGTTGAGTTAGTGGGCATTCAACCACAAAATATTTCTTTTCCATTGATAAGTAACGCTAATAATCATTCCTGGTTGCTCACGAGAGGAAGTTTCAAATTGGTAGATAGGATGAAATCCAAATTTTCTCAGGGTAAACAAAATAATTTTTGGGAATTTCTCTGCCACAAATTGTGTAGTGAGTTCACAATTTTAATTATGAGTGCCCGAAAATTTTTTTCGTTATTTAATCTGGACGGTACACATCATTTTTTATTGAAGGAAACTTTGAATTATTTTTATGTGCTGATATTGAATATACAACTAGTTAACATGAGTCTCAAAGTCTTGCTGTCAAGCTTTTACGGATTTTTCAAGGAATTTATTTTGAGAGGAGCTAACTGGAGCCAACTTTTGCACGCGAAAAATGCTGAATCCATAAGTCTCATTAATCATTAAGCTCCAAATGTCTCCACATACAGCATGTAAAAATTAATTTTGAATAATTTCCATGAAAAGAAAGACTGTAACTATCAATAATTTTGACTCTACTCCATTAGTTATTATTGCTCTGGACTTTGGGGGGAGCGGTACCAAAGGAATTTATTCTCTGTATGGAGGTTCGGAAGCGTACTCGATGTTTATGGAACCGGAAGTAGGGGATATAACGCAGGATTCCATTAAAACTCATGAACAAAATTTGATGGGAGATACTGATCCAGAGAACCGGGCGTGGGTGTCTGTTAATGGTCAGACAAAGGCGGTAGGATATTTAGCTCAAAATAAGTACTACGCTAATGCAGGACTAGTTGAGTTGAAGTACGAACGAGCGATTTATAAAACTTTAGCAGCAATTTGGGTAATTAAAGAAAGACTCCGGTTACCACTCAAAATAAGAATTGCACTCTCTGTTCTGTTACCGCCTGGAGAGTTTAAGAACAAAGTGGAATTTGAACAATTACTACGTACTTATAGTGCAGACTATTTGGCTAGTGGTGTGACGATGCAGGTAGAGTGCGTGATGTTCAAATGCTTGCCAGAAGGTGCAGGAATTTATTTATCTCACCAAAGGCGCATGGGAGAGGTATTGAAGCAGAAAGTATGTGTAGTAGTGATGGTGGGCTTTCGTAATACGTCGGTCTTGATTTCCTATCGGGGTATTGTTTCCAAAGAAGGAAAAACTTCTGACTTAGGGATGGTACGGATGCTAGAAAAAGTAGTCACTGCCACTTCAGGGCAAACTGTAGAGCGCTTGACGGGAGCGATCGCCCAAGCAGGATCTGAGATTGATACTCGTCCCCTAGTAAGAGTGTTGCGTTCTAGAAGTAGGGAAGGGCGCACATCTGAATTAACGACAATTGTAAACGCGATTAGAATCGCCCGATATGAATACGTTACAGCCCTCACGAGTTGGCTGGATCAGGTTGTGCCACTGGACGTAGAAGAAATATTATTTTGTGGTGGCACTGCGGATTACATAAAAAAAGAATTGAATTCGCATTATCCAGCTACACCTTGCATATTTACTGGTGTTTCGGTTCCCAAAACCTTAGATAAGCACTGTCTTGCCAGCCGTTTGGCAGATGTCTACGGAGCATTTTTATATTTTGACGAAAGAGTGAAACAGCATTTTGCTCGTCATGCTGAGGTTTTCAGCCATGTCTAACCAGGCTCGTATGAATTTTCGGTGGCGCTATCAGCCGCGTAACAAGATGGATGCTTTAATGCTTGATTACATTGCCACTAGTAGCGTTACAAGTACTACAGAGATGATATTGCTCGCCCTACGAGCATTCTGGTTACCATTGGCTATTGCTTCATCAGAATGTGACGAAGCTACTAAACAAAGAGTAGTCAGTGATGCTAGCTATACTTTGCTACACCAACTCACGCAAATTTATAGCGCAGCCGGTGTATCTAATTCTCATAATTTACTTTTGACTTTTAATACAGAGCGATCGCCTTCATCAAGTGACTCTAAATCTCATGCCCAAACCGTACAAGCTCCTCCCACTATAGAGGAACAAAAAGAAATGATAGGAAGCTTTGATTATGACATCAATTCTTTTGAAAACTGGTAAGTCAGTTTTTTACCACTAATTCACTCTACGGGCGAGGATTTTTTCCAATTACTACTTGAATCACTAATCAATTGGCATTATGGACTTTACAGCACCAACTCCCAATCCTGAAAAAAGAAAAAGAGGTAGGCCAAGAAAGAATGCTAATAATTTTGCTAGTGGCACTCTTAATCAGTCATCAAACTCCAAAGTAGAAAATGATGCTATGTCTACAATCAATGATAATCTTCAAATAAAAGATGTCGCTTGGGAACAAGAAATAGAAGATAATTCGATTCAGTTAGAAGGTGATATCCAAAAATTAGATGACATAGATACTAGAGGAGATTTACTGATAGAAGGAGAAAATCTTGATATTCCTACTATCTTCCTTGAATCTGAAGTAGATTTAGCAGCAAATGAAAATCCAGAAGAGTTGCAGATACCAACATCTGTTGATAGCAAAGTTAACCTAAATAAGCAGGAAAAAATTTTTAAAATATCTACAACTATTCACATTGTAGATGGAGAAAAAGGAGGCGCAGGTAAATCATTTTTATCCAGAGCATTTATTGAATATTGTGCTGCCATTGGTCATGATGTGGTAATTGTAGATGCGGATACAAGTAACCAGGATATTGTCAATATTTACGACAATGTAGAAACTGCATATTTCAGTGATGATGACAAGCTAGCTAAAGAGGCAGACACAATATTTGACTTGGCATTTGAAAACTCAGTAATTGTTAACTTGCCTGCTCAAGTTTACTCAAAAGTGACTAATTGGATAAAAGATAACGATCTGACTGAAATAGGCAAGGAAAATTCGATTAAATTCGTTAAATGGTTTGTGTGTACCGGTGGAGTTGATTCCGTAAATTTCTTCCTTAAGTCTTTAGAAGATTTGGGAGAAAGTATGCTCCATGTATTTGTGAGAAATCTGGGATTATGCGATGACTGGAAATATATTCAGGAGATGCCAGAGTTTGTAGCTGCTCAAACTAAATATAATTTCATCGTCATGGACTTTCCCAAGTTTCCCTTTTGGGAGCGAAACATGGTTGACCGATTGGGAGTGACTTTTGAAGCAGCGATCGCCCATCCCGATCTCAAGGTGATATCAAAGCAACGAGTCAAGAACTTCCTCAAGGAAGCTTACGCAGCCTTTGCTGGAACAGGGATAGTGCATTGACATCCTCTCCCGCTACACCTGCAAGGTTAGCGGGAGATTCCCAAGACTCACGACTTGGGTTTCTGTTTCTTTCCCTTACGGGTTTTTTGCAACTGCCCTTTAGACTTATGCCCATCAGGTCTTATGTTCGCTCCACAGACTGTAACGGTGTGTCCCACCGCCAAAATATTCCGGCTGGCGTTGATATCTCTGTCGTGGTGTGTTCCGCAGTTTGGACAATCCCACTCTCTAAGATTCAACGGCAGTTTATCAACAATATGCCCACAGTTGCCACAGCGTTTAGAACTGGGAAACCATCGGTCAATTTTTACTACTGTTCGACCATACCACTTGGCCTTGTATTCCAGTTGCCTCACCAGATCCGACCATGCAGCATCACTGATAGCACGGGCAAGTTTGGGGTTCTTGACCATATTCTTAACCGCCAAATCCTCAACCACTATCGTTTGGTTTTCACGAATCAGTCGAGCTGTCAGTTTATGCAGATGGTCAATTCTTGCATCAGAGATTTTAGTTTGGATTCGCGCTACTTTGAGTCTTGCCTTATCTCGGTTGCGAGAGGCTTTTTGTTTACGACTCAAAGACTTTTGCGCTTTCCTGAGCTTTTGATAGTGCGCCTCATACGCTTTAGGATTAGCAATCTTTTCACCCGTACTCAGGGTAACGAGACTGCTAATGCCAACATCCAGTCCCACGGCGCTATCAACGGGCGGCAAAGTTTCGTCAGACGGATCGTTGATTCTCAAACTAACAAACCAACGTCCAGAAGGCTCAAGTCTAATTGTGATGGTTGTAGGTTCACATCCCTTGGGGATCTGCCTAGACCATTTAATTGGCAATGGTTCAGAACATTTAGCCAAGTAGACTTGTCCATCTTTCCACCTGAAAGCAGACTTGGTAAACTCTGCGCTACCTCCACTACGTTTCTTTTTGAAGTTGGGGTATTTCGCCCTACCAGCAAAGAAATTGGTGAAAGCAGTTTGCAGATGTCTCAAACCTTGTTGCAATGGTACACAGCTAACCTCATTCAAAAACTGGAGGTCATCAAGTTTTTTCCACTGCGTCAACATCGCAGAAGACTGAACGTAATCAACCTTCTGTTGCCTCTCATACCAAGCTTCGGTTCTCGCCGCCAAAGCTTTGTTAAATACCAACCGCACACAACCAATTGTCCGGCGCAATATCTGTTCTTGCTCGGTAGTTGGGTAAAAACGGTAACGGTAGGCTTTTTCCATACTTCACATTTTATCATTAAATCTGTGAAATACGTACAACCCGCTATGTTTCAAAGTTCATTTACTCACTCGCGGTCACTGAGCTTTGTCGAAGTGTCGCTCACCCCTGAGTCGAGTTGTTGCATAGCAACGACTCGACTCAGGGGTGAAGCTTCTCGCTCGTCCCCATTCCTGCGCCAGCGCTGCGGGAGGGTTTCCCTCCGCAGGCGACTGGCATCCTCACCGCCAAACTTTCCTGCGGAACGCTACGCGAACGTTGTGGCAGGAGTCTCCTGGGGGTGCTAGATGACAAGCAAAGAAGTAGATGCAGATAGAGTTGACGAAGATTTTTTTCCCACTCCTTCTGACCAAACAGCCGTACCTTTGACTCCTGATAAATTGCTGGCCGAAGCCTTGCAGGGAAAAAGCGAAGCCTTTAAGCGCCGAGTCATGGATTTTGCCCTTAGTAGTGGTCTATCCCAAGATGATCCTTTATTCTTAGTGTTAGTTGCTACCGGACAACTAGAAGCAATGCTGAAAGATGCACCCGACACTTTGCAGTTGCTGTTCAAGAACTGGAATCGGGACTTAGCTCGTAACTTGGAACTAGTGGAACAGGTGGCAGTCGAGCGGCAGAAGGTTGCTATAGGTAGAGCAGCTCACGCCCTCATTCACAAAGCACAGCTAGCAGAGGGCAGAAAAATTCTCACTGCTGTATTTCCTGCGGCACTCTTACTATTTTTTATCTTGGGCATGGGCTTCATTATGGGCATGAGCGTCCCACCTTGGATTGCTGGAATACTGGGTGGAGGATATACAAATGTACAGTCAAATCTCTTGACTTGGAATGAATTGGAAGCAATGAATTGGGCAATGTCCAAAGAGGGAAAGTTTGCTAAAAATTTAATCGAGTGGAATAAGGGCTACCTAGAGAATGGACAGTGCCTTAAGGATGTCCAAAAGTTAGGAATCGTCTTGTCACAATACGGACGTAAAGCCAAGTCAGGACATTGCCTTATCTGGGCTACCCCTCCAGATAAGCGTAAGTTTGTTGAGTGAATGCAAACAATTTTGATGGTTTAAAGTTTCCAAATATTAAGCAATTTAGCTAAGAATCCAGGAGTCAGAATTAAGGAGCCAGAAGAGTTAAAGAATGAGGAGAAATATTTGAGGGAAAAAGAACTCAGGAGCCAGAATTCTGAATTCAGAATGAATAGTGGGGCGAAGCGCCACCAGCAGTTAAACCTACTAAATCAAAGAAGAAATAGAATTCTGACTGGAGGCGGAGGGTCTCCGGCTCCGCTCTGGATGCTGACTCCTGAATTCTGCTTAAGAATTAATTTACTAATCTACTAGATAACCTCTAAATTCTGACTTCTGACTTCTGACTCCTGGGTGCTGAATTCTTACCAATTTAGCTATAAGAATTTGCTTAATTCTGCATTTGGCTAAAACTCTTCCTCTTTCTGCCAACCGATTTCTCTCACCTGTTGTTTTTCTTGTATAAGTGCCTTTTTTTCTATTTCTTCATTGGGATCATATAAGTCATCCAGACTTACATATCCTTCACTAAGCAGTTCTTCAGCAGTCATCGATGCTACTAGCTGGTATCTGCTTTTTTTTGCTTGCTTAACCATCTGCTTCGCCTCTTGTGCGATACCAACTCTCATTCTAATTTGTATTCACTTATTTTGCGGAATTAATAGTGCTTAACATGCTTCTATGACTCTAACGCTCAATCATTTTGATACAAAAACTAAGCAAGATACAGGGGTAAAAGAAAAACTTGATAACACACTGGCTGAATATTTATTTCCAGGTGTGCAGTTTAGCATTGGTACAGCTTATCTTGAAGCGACAGTCCCAGAAGATTTGGGAGAGCATAACGGCATGACTCTACAGTTTTCGGCAGGTAAGAGAATGTTTTTTGCCGACAACCCTACTGTTCGCCAACAACTTTACCCCAACCCTTCAGATGGAGCAGCTTACCCTTTACCTTTCACACCTTGTCAAACTTTTCAAGAATTACGAAATGTCAGAATTTTAGTAATTGATGATACGACCGGAGAAAATGGCGGTGTCATAGCCAACAACGATGCCAAAATGTTGGTCGGTGATTGTAAGGGTTTAATAGATAAAGATTTTGCTCAAGCCAACAATATAAAACTGCGTGCTTTTCAATTTAGGCTTGGTATCAAACCCCAACGAGAAAGCCCAGAGATGCGAATTGCTAAAGGCACGCTGGCACCTGCAAGGCTAGATAAACTTGGAGAGACTTTTTTTAGGATGGGCGGTAGTCTAAAAACAAGTAATTTGCGTACTAAAACAGGCTACGACATGGTACTTGCAACCTCTTCTTTTAAAGGCAGAAAAGGAGAAGATGCCATTAAGCCAGGAGAATATATGCTCACTATTGGTTTGGGTGTCAAAGCAGTGGCTCAATATCGGGAACACAGTTTAGGAACTCAAATTTTAGTCAATTATCCTCAAGCAGTGAAGCATGAAATATTGCCCATTATCAAGCAGCAAGCAGAAAAACTAGCTCAAGACCAAAAAGACCCCAGGCGACTAGCACTGCGATATATTGAAACTTACGAACGCCGCAAAGCTTTATTATCTAAAATCATTAATATTGAAGCAGATATCGAAGACAAATTTGGCATATTCGATACTTTAAGTTCGGGTAGTGAAAGTGGAGAGAACCAAGAAAGTGAATCTTTAGAGCTAGAACCAAAAGACTTATTAATGTATTCGTTATTAAAAACTGACATAGAGAATTATTGCCAGATTATTGAACATCCCAAAATCATTGCTGAACTTCAAAATTTTGTGCGTAAACAATGGGTTGAAATTGCCACTGGACGCTCTATCAAGTTTACATCTGGTCTGGCTCAACCAAATTTAGATTTACAAAGTGATGAAATCTGCATACCTTATATTCAAGAGGGAGAAGAAATTATAGTTACTCGTTCGCCATTGATTAACTCGAATGGCGTGATTACTTTAAAAAACAAGCATCTACCACAAATGCTAGATGGTTGTGTCTACATAAATCCTAAAACTGCAATGGAAAATATGCAGTGTGATTTTGATGGTGATTTACTAGCTTTTGCTCAAGCTAAAGACTTTCCTCAGCTAGCAGCAGAAGTGAAAGAAAAAAACTTGCCAGAAAATCGTTATCCCGATATCGTCAAGAAAGCTAAAGTTCCATATCAAGGTACGTTTGAGGAAATTGCTGTATCAGCAATGGAGAATAAAATTGGGATTATTGCTAATGAAATTCAAAAAAATGTAGCACTGCAATGTGAAATTGATGTCATACCCCACGAAGAAAAAAAGAATTACCTCAGGCAAGTATCAGTACATTTAGAGAATGTACTGGCTAAATACCAAGCAGGTAAATTACAAGTTCCAGATAAAATACTTCAGCATATAAGTCAAATTACTCAATTACAAAGTGCAGCTATAGATAATAATCAAGTCGAAAATCACTTGCAGTTAATCAAAAAAATATTGAAAGATTGCCTAGCTGAACTAGGTAATGAGCTACAAGTAGCGGCTGATGGGCCAAAAAGTGCTTTACGACCTGAAGATTCTATTATTCAATACTGTCAGACTATAACGGCTTACAAACAAATTGAGTGGTTGGCTGATAAAAAAAATCCAGAGGCTTTTACGAATAGAAGTATGAAGACTAATGGTTATAGTCCGATTGATTTAATGATTAAGCAGACAAATCAAATTTTTGAACCAAATCAACTTGTTGCCCAACCCGTTGAAACTTTTAGAAACTTGTATCCAGGAGTTGAATATAGCCCTGTTCAGAAAGAGTATGCTCAAGAGATAAAAAATAATTATAACTTATTAGTTAAACAGCAAATTGAATTAGAAGAACAGAGAAAGCTAGAAATAGGCCCATATATGGTAATTACTTCTCCAACTAGTGGGAGAACATTAGAAATTACTAATTTAATTAGATATGAACCAGCTAAAAACCCGAAATTTTGGAAAACTACAGAAATAAATATTCAGATACAATCGAGAAAACCGACTCCTAAAATGCCACATCATTTATTGGCTTGTATTAAGTACAATACTCCCGAGGGTGCAGAAACAGTTGTACCACTTGGCACAATTAGTCTTAAATCAGTTCAAGAGCATAATCCACAGCCAGGAATGATAATTAATCAAGGTAGTATAAAATTTAATTTTGGCATTAGTGAGGGTATGATAGATGCCTTAAAACAGCAAAATCAAGAATATATAGAATCTATCAAAAATAATCTTCAGCCAGTAGAAAAGTTACAGTTAGCAGCAGTTATTCACGACGTGAGTCACACAGAAGAAAGTAAACAATATTCAGGCTTACGTCGAGCTAGTGTAGCGTTTTCTTTGTTCACCGATGAAGTATTAGCTCAACTGAAGCGCTTGCAATTGACTAATATGAGAGTAATTGGAACTCAGTTTAATGAATATGCTAACAGAAATTTTAGAGGTGAAAAGGTTGCCATTAAACTTGAGAATGCTGCTCACCCCCGCGACCCATGCCTGACCGCTCGTTGGATAATAGTCGAAGGTAGAAAACTTGGTACTATTGATGCTCGTTCTCCTCATCTGCTTTCTGGATTTCAGGCGAGCGCTGCTATTACTTCCTCTCCCAGTACTAGTGTTATTGTTACAAGTTTAAAAAATTCCCATCATAAGTTGCAAATTGATAATATTAATAAATATGCTTTCGCTGCTCATCAATGGCAAGGAGAGCAAGCTAACATAACTCTGGAACTGCGGCGAAAAAACCCTTACCAATCACCAATAGTTTTTGCTACGATTGGAAATCAAATATTGGGAAGTTTAAACAAACAATCAGTAATTTTTTTGCAGGAAAGACTAGCGAAAGTCAGTAGAGAAATTCATGGTTTTACGATTGTTGGTACTGTTAGTCATGCCCCTGCTAGTTATGTAGATATCGTCATTGATCCGGCGACTGTTAAGTATCCAGAAATTCAAATAGAAGAGCAAGCTAGTCAAAATTTGGTTAAAGACCAAGTAGTTCTCTCATCTCCTAAAGAACAAGAAGATATTGAGCCGGCGATTACCACTGTCGTATTTTTTGAAGCCCCGGTTGACCAAGCACATCAAGCTAAAACCCATATGGTTATGTGTAACATGGTAAAGCGTGCTGTTGACCGAGCAGTAGAGCGAGGCTTTAATACAGTCCACTTTGTGAATGCTTCACCATACAAGTCAGAAAATCCCTCATCAGTTTTGCTGACAATTCAACAACTGGCGCAAACGCGAGAAGATATCAAAATTGATTTATCTACCGCAGCCAATGTAAAAATTGCTGTGCAACTTTTAAAACAACCCGATGATATAGTTATTGGAGTCGGCAGCATAGAAACATCTGGAATTATTAACTATGTAGCTCATCAAGGAATACCAGTAGCAGCATACATTCCAGAAAATGGAGAGTTTGATAGGCGTAATTTACCCCAAAGAGAGGCTACTACTCAGAAGGTCGTTACAGTAAAAACAAAAGATTTAGAATACGAATGCTAGGTAAGTTTGTATTTAGCTCCATAATTGAGGAGTTAGCAATAAGTAACGCTCCGACCTACAATAAGGACATTCTGAGCCAGCATTAATTGCAAATAGACTTATAAAGAATAATTTTTATAAGAACAATTAGTAATAAAGTTTCAAAAAGCCTCTTGATATACTTCAGTCAAAGTATCATGAAATCCCCATCCCATTCTTGATGTATTTTCCATAATCTTTCGACAACGCTGTTGAAAGATATCTTGTAAATTGGATTTGATAATAATTCCTACAGCCTGCTCATATACCCCTTCTATACTGAGATAGAAAGGCTCATCAATATCCCCATAAGCCTTGGTAAATTTGACTCCTTGCTCTACATAAAAAAGCATGACATCAATCAGAGCAGCATCGGTTTTACAGATTTTTTTGTAGTCAGAAATAGCTTTTTTAGCCACAGAAAGTCTAGCCTTACCCAATCCGCGAGTGGGAAAAAACTCCGATTCAATAATTTTTTTGTACTTAGTAGCAATTTCTTTATCTTCTTGGGGATAGAGCTTAATTTGGTAATAATCTTTCACTGATGGGAACTTCTTAAAGAGTTCGGCAATGTCCAAAATCAATTCTTCTTGAGAACAACTTTTGAGATATTGTTTGAGATGGGTGAGATTTATTTTTTGCTGTGTCATTTTATGCATCAGTCAGGTTCATGAGAATTGACAGATTCTACAAATAATTAACTCACTCATAAGCGTGAATTTGAAAAAATTAATTCTGGGTTATTCATCAAAGTTGATACTAAAATTAACTCCTAATACCTCTTCTATGCGCCGTAAAGTTTCGATTGGCAAAGCTTTTGTTTCTTCAGCTTCTATTTTGTACCAATTCATAGTTGTCATGGGAATTTGACGGCAGATTTCAGCTAAAGAGCGCTTATCGGCTTCTCTTGCTTGTCTAATTCTCTTTCCCAGACTGGGGATTTCTACATCTATCGTTCTTCTAACTTTCATTGATGCCTTAACCCTTCAACTCTCCTCAACTATAAATTGTCAGTTTATCTGAAATCATAAACCATAAGTTTATGGTTTATGGTAAGGTATCAAAGATATCAAACGATAGCGACTTTTCTTTGAAGATAGGGGGGTAGAAGTATGAGCGAGATGTCCAACATCTCCAGTGAGAGGAACCTGCTGCCCCCCAAGAGCGACTTAGAAGCCAACCAGACTACACCAGTTGAAGTAGTTAGTAGCTCCGAACTTACCACAGAAGAGTGGAGCGATCGCATATTTTTAGAAAGGCAAGTTGAACGAGCATTTTACGCAGCTGCTAAAGCATTGAAAGCACTACGAGATAGACGTTTGTACCGTTCGACTCACGCAACATTTGAAGATTACTGCCGTTCCCGGTTTGGCTTCACTCATCGCCATGTGAACTACTTGATAGCTGGTTCATTGGTGGTTGACAATCTCATGGGAACCAATGGTTCCCAAATTGAAAATTCAGATAAAACGGGAACCAATGGTTCCCAAGTTGAGAACTTAGATGAAATGGGAACCAATGGTTCCCAAATCGAGAATTCAGATGAAACGGGAACCAATGGTTCCCAAATCTTACCAACGAGCGAACGCCAAGTCAGACCTTTGGTTCCCTTAGAACCGGAACAACAACGTCAAGCTTGGCAAAAGGCAGTAGAACTTGCTGGTGGTAAAATTCCCTCTGGTCGTATTGTTCAGGATATTGTGGACAAAATTCGGGAAAGAACCAAAGTGCCGAATCCTTACCGCCTTGGGGAAGTATGTACTCTACTGCCCAAAGATAACCCAGAACTGAAAGGCAGGAGTGGTTGTTGGGGTGTCATCACTCATGTTGGGGATTATAGTTGCACTCTTGAGACTTGGGATGCTGAGTATACCGTGAAAATAGAACATCTCAAGTCCCTAGAACTGTTAGACAATGACTGCCAATTTATGCAACAACTGTGTGCGCGACTGCGGCGGCTGCATGAAATTGAAAACCGAGATATTGCAGTAGATTGGCTTTGCTTAGGGTTAGGGAAACAACCACTACCGTACCTTTCGCCGTTACAAGAAAAATTGCTGGCTGATGTGGAACAAGAGTACGGACTCCGTTAGAAATAAAAGTTACCCGATGCAAATATTGGCTGTGTCGTTGCTTTCTATAAAATAGTGCTGAGTGCCTACCTATTTAGCCAGCAAGAACTTTTCCTTTGCTAGTGGAAGTTTGTAGCGTCAATTCACTCAGTACCCGTGCTACTTCCGTGGGCTGGGATGTCAACTTGGCTTTCAGATGTGTTCGCAGAATCGCCAATCGCTGGTAATGACCATTCACCTTGTCTGCAATCCCTAAACGTCGGGCTGCGGTACGAATGCGAGGCTGGGGCAGTTTTTCTATTAAAAGCGTTAGGGATTCAGTGTCAATATTATCTGTTATGCTTGGCGCGGTGCTGTCAGCTACCACAATTGATAGAGATTCTGGATTATTTACAGGTTTATTAGAAGGTTGCGAAGTAGGTTTGTCTGCCACTTCCTCGTCGTTTACTTGGTATGCCGTGTTGTTTTGTCGCTGACCGCAAGCATTCCAAAGTTTTACTAAACCTGTAAACAAATCAAGTATCATCAGGGTTGCATATATGGTGGCGATCGCCAAAATCGCATTTTTCAAAAAATCTTGAATATCTTCCATTTTCCGTGTCTCCAGTAAAATTGCGTGAAGTGTGTGCTGGCTTTTTATAGTTCTTTCCCCATAGGAGTTGCAGATATTTCAACACCCCCAGCTACAAGCTAGAGGTGTTACTGATTCTAGAAATGCTCAAAAGTTGAGAATTGCGGTTGAAAGGCGATTTCTATCTGGTAGTCTCTGTCATGCCATCCAAGTAGATACCAGTAATTTTGTGAATACGATGGTGGTAAATTACAGGTACGGTCTGCCTCGCCTAACTCAAACCAATATAGTGTTAACCTATCGCGCTCCTGCATCAAAAAGTCAATTTCACGGTCGATGTCTGTGGTGATATAGGACATTTTATTGACTAATTCCTATTTAAATTTCATCCCTCAGCAGCGCGTAAGCGTTAAAAAGCAACCATTGGTATTTCACCATTGCACCAATTAGTTGCATATGAATTAAATTAACTCTAAACTTACTATATTTTGGCTATAATTAGCGACTAATATAAATAATTTCAGCCATCGAGAACCTAGTAAAATTTCCTGAATTTCATCTCCAGCAAATACAGGAATTTCCCACTCTTGAGCATCTATTATTACCCTACCAATATAAACATCAAATTCAGTTTCTCCTTGAGCAGTTCTTAATTTATTTTGACGCAAAAAAGACCAATCAAGACTTTGGACATCTTGTTTGTTCATAGCTAAAAATTCAGTGAATCCTGTATCTAACATTGTTTCTATAGGAAAACTGAAGTCATCCCCTCCAATTAAATCAATTTCAAAGTAAACTTGACCTTTATCTCCAAATCTCCCCTCAATCATATTCTGCCACTAACTCCGGTTTCGTTAATGCCAAAAATATGATGAATCACATGAGGATATTTTTCTCTGGCCATTTTACTTGCTACCTCTTGATCCCGATCAATAAAATAATCCCCACTATCAGGTTCAATGGCAATATACCAACCATAGTATTTATCTAGTATTTCTGGTTTTAAACGCTCAAAAATTACCCAACAACGCTCATAAAATGCCTGTCTTCTGGATTTTTCTTGAGCTTTTTGTGCTTCTGTCCATTGAATTTCCGGAAATACTCTCCCACGTCTGACAATTCTTTCGGGTGAAGAGTGTGTCATATTTTTGACCTCATGAAAATTTTGTGATTTTAAGAAGATTTTGGAAAGTTTTGGAAGCAGAAGTTGGACAAGTTGTAAGCGGAAATACTTATAACTTCGTTAAGGCATTAATCAAGCGATCGCTTTTTTTGGATAAAGAAAATGGACATAATAACAAAAATGGAAGAAGAACATGGACGCAAATCTATATAAATACTACTCAGATGCCAACTGTTCCCCTAACTTGTGGGATTTCTTACAAACTTTAGCGTAGCTTGCCGCCGAAGGCATCGCTATTACCAAAACCTTTAACCTTTAACTTGCATACAGGCATATAATTTTAACAGTTTAGTTTTCCTTTATATTATTTTTTGGACGTTTTTGTCAGGTAAAGATGGACAACCTGTCCAAAATCTTCTTCAAGTCACAAATTTATTGTCTATTTTTAATTATAAAATCCCAAATGGGAACCATTGGTTCCCAAATCTTACTAATGAGCGATCGCCAAGTTAGACCCTTGGTTCCAAAGAAACCAGTATTTCTGATGACAAAAACTGACCTACAAGCGTGGCTTGACCGCGATGATCATGAACTCGTTGATGCCATCAAATCAGAGATTCATGATCATGTTGCGAAACTTCATGCCCGTGGCGATCAATTTTATGGCTATGCGATATTACCTGGCGAATTTGACACAATTCATAATCTCGTTGTTGCCTTCAATCGTGAATCGGATATTGCTCCAGAGAATGTCACTGACAGCTACTATCGATTGCTTCCTTTAGCTTCTGGCACTCCGCTTGCAATGGAATGCCCAACTCCGCTGCCAGTGCCAATGCCTGCTGGCAATATTTCTGTGCTACCTTAACCTCACCTAGGGCTTGATGGATGTCTGCCAAATTTTTGAGTACCTCTGCTTCACCAGAGCGATCGTCAATATCTCGAAAAATCCTTAATGCCGCCTGATTATGAGTTAATGCCTCTGGATACTGTTTCAGTTTGAGTTGAGTCGTTCCCAGATTACCCAGGGCAGCGCCTTCACTTCGGCGATTACCAATCTCCTGTGCAATGATTAGGTTTTGTTGATGGCATTCGAGTGCCTGCTGATACTCTCCAAGACTGTAGTGAGCAAGTCCCAAATTGCCTAGAGCAAGACCTTCACTGTGGCGATCACCAATTTCCCGCATTATCGTTAGGTGTTGCCGATGGCATTCGAGCGCCTGCTGATACTCTCCAAGACTGTAGTGAGCAAGTCCCAAATTGCCTAGAGCACCGCCTTCATCCTGGCGATTATTAATTTCCTTCGCCATCGTTTGCCATTGCTGATAGAAGTCGATTGCCCGGTGATACTCTCCAAGGCTAAGGTAAGCATTCCCCAAACCACCCAAGGCACGTCCTTCACCCTGGTGATCGTTAATTTCTCGCGCAATGGTTAGGTGTTGTAGATAGAAATCGATTGCCTGCTGATACTTCCCAAAGCTAAAGTAAACATTCCCCAGATTGCCTACGGCCATGCTTTCACCTTGGCGATCTTCAACTTCTTTCGCTATCGTTTGCCATTGCTGATAGAAGTCGATTGCCCGCTGATATTGCCCAAGGCTAAAGTAAGTATTACCCAAACAGCCTAATGCAGTGCCTTCACCCTGGCGATCGCCATTTTCACAGGACAAACTCAAACTTTGTTCATAGTAATGAATTGCTTGTGAATAGCCCTGTTTTGTCACTCTGGCAGTAGTATAATAAGGTAAAAATGCTAGAACCAAGACACAGAGCATGGTACAGCCCCGTCCAGCCGCACCAACAGTCAAATTTGTGGACGAATATTGCCAGTGGTATAAAAGTCTGTTTCCAGATGTTAGGAGTTTCGAGGCTTTTAAATATCTCCATGTAGGCTGCATTTCTGATCTAAAACGTAAAACATTGCCAGAAATAGCAAAAATCGTAGGATTAGATAACCAGCAAGGGTTGCATCATTTTCTAACTACATCACCTTGGGATATAGAAAAGTTAAGAACCTTAAGGTTAGAGTTAATTTTACAAGTGCTAAAAGGTAGACCAATCATTTTAATTATTGATGAGACAGGGGATAAAAAGAAAGGGAGCAAGACAGATTATGTGAAACGGCAGTATATAGGAAATTTGGGAAAAACAGATAATGGAATTGTGGCAGTGACAGTATATGGTGTTTTCTGTGGGATGACATTTCCATTACTGTTTGAAGTGTATAAACCCAGGGAAAGATTACAGGCAGGAGATAAGTACCGCACTAAACCAGAAATAGCAGCAATACTGATAAAAAAGCTACAATCAATGGGTTTTAAATTCAACTTAGTACTTGCAGATAGCTTATATGGAGAGAGTGGTAAGAATTTCATATCTGTATTAGATGAACTAAACTTGAACTATATAGTAGCGATTCGGTCAAATCATTATGTAGAAATACTTCCACGACAACATATTCAATATTTAAAGTGGCAGAAGTTTCAAAGGGTATTCTCTGACTTGAGTCGGGAAAATCGATTTATTAGAGAAATTATTCCGGGAAAACGTGGAGAACTTAGATATTGGCAAATTACTACAGATCCAGAAAATTTGCCTGATAACACTACTTGGTATGTGATGAGTAAATATCCAGACATTACGCCAAGAGAAGTTGGAAATTTTTACGGTTTAAGAACTTGGGTCGAGTACGGGTTAAAACAAAGTAAGAATGAATTAGGTTGGTCAGATTTTCGCCTGACTCACTACCCAGATATTGAGCGATGGTGGGAAATTATTTGCAGTGCTTATTTAATGGTTAGTCTGCATTCGGAGCAACTGTTTCAGTCTCCATCACAACGAGAGTCAAAATTTGTTTCACATCCTTGGTGGGATAATGGAAATGGCTGGAAGAACATTCTTAACAATCTTCGTTTGATTATTCAACCTTTTACTTTATTTAATCTGATATATCCCTGGTTAACGGTTTTTCCTATTCCTCAATTAGCTTTGGGTTTTTTTAAACTTCAATCTATTATTTATAGCCTCACCAGTTCAATTTTTATATCCCTGATTCACCCTGATTTCTACTTTTCCTCTGCCTAGAGTGACAAAAGAGGGATAGATACATAGAAAGAAATAGGCATTACCCAATCCTCTGTTGCAAGTCACCTCGTCTAGGGCATTTAAATGCCCAATTAGCCTCTGATAACAATTCATCATCTCCCGATATTTGCTCCAGGTTTGAAGCTGCGATCCAATTTGCCGATCCAACAGAATGGTCTTCGCAGAATTCCAATCCTTTACCTCGCACAGATGGTGAAACGCTTCTAGGTAGTGGCGCACCTTCTCTAGATTAGTAGCATTTGGTGGTGGCTCATCCTCAACTGTCAGGTAGTATTCTACTGCTGTGTAATCCGCTAGTTGCTCAATCGGAATTTCATCCAAATTTATTTCCAATTTGGCAAAGAGTAGTTGACCAGGTGTTTGCGAATTACTTGTCATGCTGATTTCGCCTCATTCTTCAAGCGTTGTACCAACTGTTTATGGCGTTCTAGTGCCACACTGCGAACTAAATTGTGTTGTCCCAGGACACGCTTATTATTGTGGTTAACTGATTCCTCAGCCAAGAACCGATAGCATAGCTCTTCTAATGCTCTCTCTTGGCGCTCCCTGCTACACTGCTGATGTTCTAAACGCTTCACCAAGTTAGCCAACTGCATCAACCACCCTTCTTCTTGCACTGGAGCACGATATACTGAAGCAGCACAAATCAAAATGTACGCATCCTTAACCTGACTTTCCAAACGCTCAAAGACAGCTTTTAGTCGTTGCTTATTGACCTCTAATCGTACTTTTCGGGTCAGCTTATGTAATTTCCAATCGTCGTCTGCTCCCACTATTTTCTTAGCATCCGCCTCTGCTTCTGCTAGAGCATTTTCTACCTCTTCTATCTTGCTGCTGATATCATTCCAGTAAGCCTGGACATTCCCATTGAAAGACTCACAAATTTCCCCAATTATCACTCGTAAAACTAGGGGATGACCCTTGTAAGTTTTCCCAAGTCGCATCAGTAGAGGGCGATCTGGTGACTCCTCACTGACATCTAGCCCAGTTATCTCAAACAATGCCTCCTGCTCAGCTTCGTCTAATCCATATAAAACTTGGCGATGCCAGAAATTTTTGTACCGAGAGTCTACTAACTTAACTGGTAAATCTTGTGAAGTGACGATTAACCGACTTTGACAGGATTCTGCTGACAATAAGCTCAGAAAAAATTTTTCCCACCACTCGTCTACAAAATCACTCCAGCCGTCTTCTTCATTTCCTGTCAGCAGTTTCTCCAAAGAATCAATCAACACAAGTACCTGATTTTCGCGCAGATGTTTTACTAATCTCTGCAACAATTTTTCTGGCTTATTATCCTCTGTTGGAACTTTCTCTTCCCACTCCTCTAGCCACCTAGCAGCGACACTGGCAAAGTCTGTAGATTTGTCTTGGTAGTCAAAATTAGCTCGCTTGAATCTGTTCTTCCAGTCGCCACCGAACCAGTCTTGCATTTCTACTGCCAATTTTTCTGCTAACGCAGTTTTACCAATGCCCGTGAGTCCCAGCATTAGCAAAAGACGACACGACCCACGAAGCTTTGTACTTAGTTCGTTAACTAGCTGCTCTCGACCTACCCAAGCATCATCAAAGGCAAAAAACTCTGGTCTGGAATCTTGGAGAGTTGGGGTGTCATCGACAATGGCTTCCCAGTTATCTATCCCGACAGCTTTACAAATAGCAACAAATACATCTCCATCAATTGGTCTCCCTCGCCTAAACCTTTTCAGGGTTGCAACTGAAGTCTTAGCAGCGTCACACCAAGAAGCTGCTGTTGCGCTCCATCTTTTCTTTCTTCTTGCTTGATCAACTGTTTCTAAACCTTGTTTTGATGCTTTAAGAGTAACCGCCATAGGGTGCTTCTCGCTTGTATACACATTCCTAATGGGACTTAGACAAAAAGTAGCCATAAAAAACCCTCAAATGTATATATAGAGAGACTTTGACATCGATTTGCCTAGTTTCTTGATATATCTGGGTTTCAAGCATTTTTGAGGCTTTAGCGTATTTTCCTTGCCCTGTATGAATTTGAGGCTTGTTTATGCCTCAAAAATGTTTAAGTCCCGCTAAGTAACTACTGATCTAAGTTGCAGTTTTTCGGATTGTTGTGCCCATCGGATACATATACTTTACAGGAGTGATTTTGAGGTTCAATTTTGGCTCACTTTTGATAGCTTGCCCAAGATGAGCCGAAATAGGAGATTTTTCGCCCGTTTGGGTACGGCATTCTAAAAGTGTGGAAAGCGAAGTTAGCGCTAACAACCTTCTCCTTATACCAAACCAAAAATCCTCACGGGAGAAATACCATGCAATCTCGACTTGAACATTCAATCCAAACGAGCAAACCAACCATTATTGTACCAACTGATGTAGAACCAAATATACCCTCCCCTCAGTATTGGGGAACTGAAACAATCTTGGCAATAGCTATCTTAATTCGTGCATTTGCCTTATTAATTCAGACTCTAACTCCATTGATTAAAAAGCAAGTGTAATCCAAAAGTAGGGTTCTCAATCATAGTCGCTAACCTCGTGTTTAAAGTGTAGGGTAAGATGCCTGCCCTACTTTACTTTTTTGAAGGCATTGTATTAGTTAATGGAGAGCGATTTTTTCGGGGGGAGATGGGCAAAAATTAACCAAGGGATTTAAATATTAATCATCCCAAAGCCTTTGAAATTTTGTAGATCTAAGTTCGGTGTAACGAACAGTAAGTAAGTCGGTGGGAAAAAACAAAACTAAGTTAAGAAAAGTAAACAAAGCTATAACCCTCTTCCCTCCTGCCTTCTGCCACCTGCCTCCTGCCTTGTCATAGCAATAATTTTTAACACTGAGCTACTTATGCTGAATATTTTTATGCCCCAAATAACTCTGAATTGTTCGGATATCAATGCCTCGATTCGCCAAATAATAACCTGTTCCATGCCGCAGCATATGAGCATGAACTCTTAAAGGTAAACCAGCTAATTCACCAGATCGCTCAACAATGCCGGCGATCGTATCATGCGCCAACGGGCCACGTCGAGAAGACTGGAAAATATAGACTCTACGCCAAATCATGGGACTGATGCCCAAAATAAAAATATGAAGCTGGTAGATAACAAGTTGCTCAGAATTGGTCATTGGGTCATCTTCCCGCATTGCCATTCCCATCTCCCCCGAAAAAATCGCTCTCCTAGAGTAGGGACTGGGGACTAGGGGAATAATTCTGACTAATGCACATTAATTGACCGAATTAAAATGCTCATCACTTCCCCAGGATTGTTCGTTGGTAATAAGGGACTCCAATTACCTATATCTGCATAACCGAGTTGATGCAAAATACGAATTGTTGCCATTACAGCTTGGCTGGAGCCAATCAGCGTATGCTTAATTGTTTCTCGTTCTAGCTTTGCTGGGTAATTTGTTTGAAAGTTAGCAAGAGGTGGAATTTGGATGTTAGGATTTCCCAGAAAGCTTCGATAGTTTGATTGCATAGAATATTTCTCCTGCATTCGGGGTTTACTAAATTTGCGTTGCACTTAATTTCTTTGTCTATACCAAGGTTTAATCAGGAAAGTTATTTTCAAAATAACTCTGATGCTTTTGAGTTGTGAGTGGATTTACTAACTGAAAATATTCGCTTTCAAGTGAATTATTAGTTCTAAAATAAAGTCGAAATGAGCCATCACCATATTGTTTGATGTCTTTTTCATTGAAAATAATTTCTTGCCTTTGCAACCATTGGTATACAGTTGCGTGAAACTCAGCCAGAAACAAAGCTGGAAAATAAATTCTTCCTACTTTTGCTCCCGTTTTTATGTGAGTGAATATTTGAAATTGTGGTTTATCTAATACTTCTGCCATTGATAGCACCTTACATTCTGTTCTAAATTCTCTTGCCGTAAGGCTGTAAGGATTCAGCATCCAGGAGTCAGGAGTCAGAATTAAGAAGGAATCCAATACTTGTCGGTTAAGGGCAAAAGGGGAAGGGGAAAAGGGGAAAGAAAAAACCTTGAACCCTTACCCTTTCACCTTTTCCCCAAACCAAATTCCAAGTTGAAAATCCTTAACCGAGCAGTATTGAGAAGGAATCCAGTATATTTTGGAACTTGTCTTTTCCTAATTATTTAACTCTTCTAACTCCTGAATTCTGACTCCTGGGTCTGATGATTTTGAGAAGACAGATAAGAGTTCCTGCAATTAAATTGATACTGATTCGGTGTATTTAAGAAAATTCGAGATTTTCCAGTTTAAACCGTGAACGGGATCGACTACATTCGGTTTTGAGGATGCACCGTCGCATAATAAGCAAGTCTCGCATTGAATTCTGTCATCTTCGGTATGACGGCACAGAACTTCGCCTTGGCTCAAAGGAGCATCAGGAGCGATGATTCTGAAAGTCCTCCAACCCTGAATTTGTGCTAACTCCGCTTCAGCTTGGCTTTGCACCGAAGCCATTAAATATTTCTGCCAACGGCGATCGCACACTCGCCATTGGTGCGTGTAACCAGTGTATTTTTTCGATGCTAAAATGATTGGCTCCCAAACCTCAAACGGTACTGCTGTTGGGTCTCCATAAGAGCCAATTCTCACTGGATAGCGATATCGTTTCAAAACTTCTATTTCATTTGTACCCAGTTTGGGATAAGTACCAGCTTTGTATTTGCGGTAGATATTATTAACAGGTAATAGATTAACGTAGCAGCTACCGCTCTGACTCAATTTCAAGGGACAGTTCCCACAAATTCCCTGGTCTAAACCATTTCTTGCTGCTGACGTTGGCACGAATTCTTGCTGCAAAATCCAAGATTGAATCAATCTTCCAGTTTTGCGATTCGATGTAGGGTAAACAAATCCCGTCAAAATCAGGGCGATCGCAGAACCATCAATTAAAGAAGCTCCTGACCAAACAATATAGCTGTTTTGTAGCATATTGATAACAGCAGATAGTTGAATATTGATGAGTTGGCAAGTTGTGAAGCGAGTAATTCCGTAGACAGATAGCCACAAAAGTTTACTGATTAAAAGCGATGAGTTGAGGAGATAAATCGCTTTTAATAAAAATCCTCCAGTCGGGAATGATACTGGAGGATTTGAAATTGCTAATATGGATTATTGTGATTAGTAGTGAGTGCTATCTTCAATCGTCTCTGATTGGTAATGCATCTGATTGCGCTCGGCATATTCTTGTCTACGTTGCCAAGATATTTGATTTTGAACTATCAAATCTTCAAGGCTTTTACCAAATTTGCGATTTGCATATTCTAGTAATTGCTCTAGAGTGTATCGCTTTTCTTCAACATTACCAAAATCAGTAGTAAAGCGTTCTTTAAATTCATCCCAATCAAAAGTTTCTTTGAGAGAGCGTTTGGCAACAAGTCCACAAAGAGAACGGATAGAATAGTAAACTTTTGAGTAAACACGCTCGGAGTAATTGCTCACGGCATATTCACCTAATATTGAACCATCTATTGGTTGAATGGTAGGAGTAGAAGATTTGCGTGACGGCATAAATTGTTCCGTAAACTTCATTAACCAAATGGCGTAAGCCAATATATTTTCAGAAGTAGCAAATTGAAAGTAAGAAGTATTTTGAAAATTCCGACTTTCGACTTACTAAATTCAACTTAATCTTGTGAAGAATTTCCGCCCACAATTGAAACAGATTACCACCAAGCTGAATCATCGCAGTCAGCCATTAAATCTTTTCTTTCGCTACATATTTGATACTCAGCTTCTAGCTGTTGTAAGTCTGCATCAAGTGCGAGATTTTTCACCGCCAGCATTATTTCTGTTAGATGGGTTTCTTCACTTATACCCGTATAATAAAACTTGATGAACTTATCTGCTTTACCCATGAAGCTTTCAAGATGGGTAACAAATGTTTGTTCAAAATCTATTGCCTGAATCATGGTTGATTGCTTCTGAATACCTTCAGTTCTCTTCAGGCGTAAGCCAGATAAGGGAGAAGCAAAGCTGAAATAATCACTAGAACAGAAAGACTTAATGTTAATAAGAGCCAGATGGGAATAGCGCAAATTAATGTGTCTTTGGGTGAAAAATTAAAATATATTAGTTTAATTATGATTATAAATTCATTTGCCAAAATTATCTACGCTCGCGTTATGGTAAAAGTTGCTTGCTGGGTCGATATCCCATCTCTATAATGAGAATATGGAATAACATTAGGGTAAAAGCAGGTGTAATTATGCAGGCTATTTTTTGGACTGTAGAGGAAGTTGCCCAAAGAGCCAAAAATTTTTACGAGCAGGGGATTCGCTCAGAGGTTGAGCATGGCGATAATATTGGCAAGATGATTGTGATTGATGCTGAAACTGGCGAATATGGAATTGATAAAAGTGGTGTTGAATCTGCATTAATGTTAAAGCAGAAAAATCCCAACGCGAGATTATTTACCATGCGAATTGGTTACGATGTTGCGTTTAGTTTTGGTGGTGCTTCTATGGAGCGTACAGTTGAATGATGAAAGGAAGATTGGTTGATGGTAAGGCAATCGCTCCAGTAATTTTTCGTTTACCTGGACAACCAGATTTTTCCCTAGATTTTGTTATTGATACTGGATTCAACGGCTATCTGACTTTACCAGTTCAAGCAATCAGTGCAATGAATCTTCCCTTATATTCCAGTACACCTATAAAATTAGCTGACGGTAGTGAAGCCTTATCAGCCATACATTTTGCAACTGTTGTTTGGGATGATGTAGAAAAGGTAGTCCTCGTTTTAGCTTCTGGTTATAAGCCTTTACTAGGAACTGCGATGCTGGAAGGTTATCATCTTGAGATAGATTTTGTAGACAATGGTTTGGTTTCGTTAGAAAAAATTCCGGCAAAGAAATAACAGTAGAGACTGCTTGGCGTTGGGAGTGGGAATGAGTTCTCAAATACGCCAATAGTTGAGAGTGTTGGGTTGCCGCTTAGTCTTTTAGCTTTCAATATCTTCCGCTCTTTGTCCGGGACTAATCTTTGTCAAACCAACCATAGGGAAAATATCAATCACAAAAGTTATCAATACGTAAATCTCGCCAGATGTCAGAAACCTGCCAACCAGTATTGCCCACAGACTGGAGAACTGGAGAATCTTGCACTGGAGCGTAAAAGGGAACATATTCTGTCAATTGGCTTTCTACCTCCAAATCTGGCTGCTGGTGAATGATAGATTCATCAGCAGAGACTGTCTCGACTGGGACAACTTCCTCAACTGCTGGCTGTGAAGTAACAGACTTTTTGACAATCAGTAGTTCCGGTTTTTTGATAGGTTTCATCTTTATCTTGGTGTCAAAAGCTTGATAATAGAAAAACAGATGTAGCTAAAAATTGTGCGTCTCATCTATGGTGAGTGATTGGACAGTCCTTCACAAGTAGTGAAAACAAGCCAATCTGTTCGGTCTGTTGAAGGGAGCAATTACGCTGTTAGAGTAGTGCTAGCGATTGTACTTGTGCTAGCGCCAGTGGTACGCCATCTGTAAAATCTACGGTTGAACACTCACGGTTTCCACCTAGCGTTGCCTATGTTTTGCGATCGCACCGCTCACTACAAAGCCGTAGTGATTGGATAGGCAGAAGTTCAGTTAATGCATTTATGGTGCAGATGATGCTACTGTTGAGCGGAACTTCTGAGAGCAGAAAATGCAGGCACTGCCTTAGCTGGAATAGTGATTTTCTTCTTGGTTATGGGATTACGCCTTTCACGAGAAGAGCGATCGCGTCGCTCGAATTATCCAAATCCTATGAGTGTCACTTTTGATCGGTTTATTTAGTAACAATTGGTACTTATACTCATCAGCTTGTAATCTTACTTAATAAAGAGAAATAGCTGTAAGCTTTATATGATAAGCTTTTTACCTTAATTTCTTATATAACTATATCGCTTAACATAGTTATTTATAACGACTTGTAAAATCTGCTTGACTTATTCATCAAGCAAATACGAGAGTAATAGATGAAATACATCAGTATTTTTACTTGGAAAGGGTGCTCTAGGGAAAGTCTACATCATCTGTAATTTCTAGTTACTATTGCACAGATAGATGCTGTGATCTGTGGCATTGAAAAATTTTTGAAAAAAGACGGAGTCATATAATTCTCTAATAATACTGGGAGGATTCGCTCTTCTTGCTCCCGCAATTACACATTTATGGGTAAACAATTAGTGCGCTGGTTTACCGAGCTTTGCTTTGATATAAAACATTTAGTATTGGTTTTTTAGTTGAATTATTGAATATGAATTGTTCTTATAAAATTCTTATTCAATTTTTCTTGATTTACTGTAGCTAAAAAGCGATGCTTGCATTTGCATCTTATAAGACATTGGACAATGACTCTAGCTGCAACAATTTCAGAGCTTAACAATATTGTCCAATGCATTGCTGGCATTAATTTAGAAGATGCTGTAAGAAATAAGGATTGGGTGCGTCCACTTTTGGAAGAAACATAATTAGGGACTTTCAGAAATTAAATTATTCAATCAGCAAGGGGGGAAGATATTGAGTAAATTCTTTCTCTCCCTCTGCTCCCTCGGCTAACCTAGCGACAGTATATTTTTTTAGTTGGAAGTCCCTTATTGAGTGCCAGAAACCCTTTATATGGGTTGTGTAAAGAAGTCTATCTGCCAAAACTGGATGCTGCCTAAGGATTTTTGTAGTCCAGTTATAGCAGATTGCAGTAGAACGTATAACAAAACTCTTCTTGAACTTCAAAATTAGGAGAATGATATGTCTGAAATCAGAATATGGGAAGAATACCTTCAACATTTTGGACTTGAGCAAAATGCTATTAGAGAAGGATGCGAACCCTATTTAATAGTGAACGATGAACTAAAAGATAATGCAATAGTTTTAATTCATGGACTGACTGACTCACCATTTTTCATGAAAGCGATAGGGCAATACTTTCATGATGCTATGGGGTTTAATGTTGTCATACCATTACTAGCTGGTCACGGACTTAAACAACCCGATGGTATGAGAACCGTAACCTTAGCGCAATGGGAAGAAAATGTAAATTATGCTGTAGAGGCGGCTAAAAATTACGGCAACAAAATTTCCATTGGTGGGCTTTCTACTGGCGGTGCTTTAAGTGTGTATAAAGCATTCAAGTCAAATGGCGGAATATCTGGAGGTGTTTTCTTATTTTCAGCCGCATTAGATCTAACAAGCAAATATGGAACTTTAGGAGGAGAATTAGAAGAATTTTTATTAACACTGCCCATAACAAATGAAGTTGCTGATATCCAGGATTTAATCAGGGATAATTCCTTAGTTGGCGAAAATCCTTACCGTTACGCAAAAATGGATTATCATGGAGCTATTCAGCTAAAAAAAATTATCCGAGAGATTGATAAAAATATTGAAAAAGCCAGTCTCTTACAACCAGTTTTTGCTGCTCATTCTGAAGCTGATGAAAGAGCAAATCTTGAGGCAATTAAGATTTTTCTAGAGCGCTGCTCTATTCAAGAATCATTTATAATACCAAGGCATTTAAAAGTTAAACATGGAAGTGTTGTATTGCAAGATGACATTCCGGCAACCGACGTAAATTTGCGTGACGATAAAAATCCTTGTTTTGAGGAAATGATAAAAGCTGTTCATCATTTTGCCATCAATCATTTGGAGAATGTCAAAAGTATCTCTGTACTGGTATAGAAGCTTAACTCGATTGAGTTACTTAATTGAAGAGCAGTAATGAGAGAAATGTATCTACCTGAACACTTTAGTATTTGGCGAAGGTATTAGCAGAAATCAATCATAACAATCAGCACCATGAAACAACATATTAGGCTGAAGTTAAAGCAGGATGTTGGACTTAGAGAATTAGCTCATTGGGAAAATTTTCTTGATGATAAAACTCATGCTATAACAACCATTCATTCTGTTATTGATACACTATTCGCTAAATATAGACTACCTATTTGGGTAACTAGAGAATATAAACCAGCGGGACAAACCTGGAATCAGGGAGAGTTAATTCATGGATTGAATCGAGTCTATAGGTTGATTCTGCAAGAGGATACTAATATTCCTCCACAATTAATCCAGGAAATCTCTGTACAACCAATAGTGGAAGAGGTAAAGATTGGAGAGGTAGTTTCAGTACCCTTACCGTCTCCAAGAGCAGCTGCAATGAGTGCTGAAACTGATTGGCAATCGCGTCAAGCAATTTATCTAGAAGCAGCACATCAATATACTCAAGGAGATCCAAACATTGTTGTGGCAGTTCTAGATACAGGGATCAATCTTGCTCATCCAGAGTATCAAGATTCTCTTTTACCAGGTTATGACTTTGTAGATATTATTGACGGCGCAGGTAAGTTTGTTGGGGATTTCTTGGGTGCAGATGATGTTCCTGATGATGAAGTAGGGCATGGAACTCATGTAACTGGCATCATCGGAGGCAAAGGGTTGGGAATGCCTGTAGGGGTTGTACCAAAATGCAAAATCCTACCTGTACGAGTCCTCGGTGCGATGGAGAAAAACGGCAGACGGGTGGGTGCAGGCTTAGTAGACAACATTAATGCAGGGATTAAATGGGCAGTAGATCAAGGCGTTCAAGTAATTAACATGAGCTTGGGGATTCCCCATACTGGTGGTGGTTTACCCCATGAAGAAGTTGTCAATTATGCTCAAGAAAAGGGTGTGACGATTGTTGCGGCTTCCGGTAATGATGGGCAAGAACAGTTATATTATCCAGGTGCGCTGCCTCACGTTATTGCTGTGGGAGCCATTGACGAAACAGGTGCGATCGCAAAATTTTCTACCTATGGCAAACAGGTGAGTCTAGTTGCACCGGGAACCAATATTTACAGTACCTATTTGCATAATGAATATTCTTTCTCTACAGGTACTTCTCATGCCTCACCCTTTGTTGCTGGTGCGGTAGCGCTATTGAAGTCTTATGCCTTGAAAAAGCGAGGGAAAACTATATCAGATGAGCAGGTAAAACACATTCTCAAGCATACATCTGACAAAATAAGTACCCAGTTTAAGCATCGCAGAGCCGGATTTGGCAAGCTGAATCTCATTGATGCTTTACAACTCCTCGATTACAAACTCAGTTCATAGAGGTTGATTATGGAAATACTAGTCAAAGGTTCTAAAGGTTATTTAGTAAAACTTTTGCAGAGCTATTTACAGGTTCTCAGATATTACTCAGGAAAAATCGATAGCGATTATGGGGATATGACCCAAGATGCAGTTGACAAATTTCAAACAGACGTAGGAATAGGTCCTAAGGAAGGAGTTGATGACGACACATGGAATAAGTTAGAACAACGTCTTGAACCAATCACAAAAAATCTGGAACTTCAAAAATTTGTTCAACAAATTGGTGATGCCCAAGGGGCGATTGAAACTGCTAAAAATAAAGTAGAAACTGCTCAGATTGCTGCAGAAAATGCCAAAAAAGAAGCTGAGTCTGCTAAGACTGCTATAGACAAGGCTAAAAATGAAGCTGAGTTAGCTTCTGGAAAATTGGTTATTTCTGCTTCTGTAGTCAAAGTTAGGGAAAGTGCAAGACGGACTGGTCTGATTTATGATGCTGCGATCGCACTATACAAAAGCATTCAAAATACACAGACAGAGATTAATGAAATAATCAAGACAGCCAAAGAGAATGTTGCCAAGATTAGACTAACCAGCCCCAAATCAGAAGCAGACAATGCCGATAAGGTTGTCGCAAATGCTGAAAAGCAAGTAAAGGAGATTCCAGAAAAAGTAAAAAATGCTGAAAGCTTGAAGTCAAAAGTTGAAAATAAAGTAAAAGAAGCCTCCGAAGCTACAGAAAAAGCGGAAGCTGAAGAAACAAAAGTTGCTATCCCCTTCCAAAATCTTACGGAAGTGCAGAATGCAGTGGCAGTTCAAGAAAAAGCTGCCAAAGATGCGGAAACAGCCGCAAAGGAAGCTTTAAAAGATATTCAATCTGCTCAACAAACAATTTCCGAGTTAAAAGCAAAAGTAGAAGAAGATGTCCAAAACTTAGGAAACAATGAGGCAGCATCTCCTATACCAGCTGGCCCATCTAACTTTTCACCACTTTGGGATTTATTTAATCAAAAGGACAATCTTCCCCTGACTTCACCTCCAGCAGAAGCCCCTAATCAACCACCAGATGGATTAGGAGATATTAACTTATCCACATTAATACACCTGTTTGAGTTAGATAAATCCAAGCAGACAAATAAATAAAAGATACTTTTTACACTTTTAAATTAAACACTCATCATTAGCTCAAAGGAAAATATGTCACCAGAATCTAGTGTTGTAGGCACCGTTAATGGTGCAGCGATAAATTCTAACATCATGACCCAAGGTTGGGCTGTAGATAATGCACTGAAGTTCAGAAGACCAGTCAGTGTTGATATTTATGCCGAAACAGCCTTAACAGCAACCGCAGAGTGGGTCAGCACTAAGAAGTGGGAAGACTACAAAAAAGATTTTCAGGAAAAGGCTAAAGATCCCTCTAACGAATCTACGAAGATTGGTCTTGGTACTAATGCCAGAGATACACTACCGAGAAAACTGCCGATTGAGAAAATCGATGAATTAACCAAAAAACTTGACACAATTGGACTAGAAGATATTCCCAGATTGTTGCTATCTCATCGCGATATTTATGCCTTTACCTTACTGCAAGCAGTAGATGCAGTTAAGTCAGACGATATTACTGGATTAGCCAATGCAGTTCTGTTGCGAGTTACAGATGAACCAAAAAGATACTTTCTGGCATGGGTACTAGCAGAGGTTACGAATGATTTAAAAATACGGATTACAACTGAAGACAAAGATCCCAACAAGAACTGGCCTCGACTTGTGGAGTTGACTCTACAGCGCGGGATCGATATCCGAGATGGGCAGGTACGGCCATCAGTTATGGGTCTTTTAAGCATTCTGTACCGTGAAGGGAATATTCCTTATTATCTTGATGAGTACATTTATACACGTAGTAGTGCTATTCCAACCACTTCATTTACCGACACAATCAAGCAGTCAATGATTGATTACCTCATTAAATTGGGGGTAGTGTTTAACGCTGCAAATACAGAAGAGAACTTTAAAAAAGGAGCTTACGACGAATATTTTCTCCTTGCCTATAATGAGGCCATAAAAAAAAGTGCAGTTGCAGATGATCCTATAGACACAGCACGCATTAAAGGCGGTGAAGTCGCCTGGAATTTTGTTGTCGATTCCTTCGATACTTTTGAGCATCAAGGCGTAATTCCTGCCAATATTAAAGCAGTAGGGGCATTAGATTACATCTTTAATATTGGTGAGCGGATGCGTGTCTTTGATGTAGCCAATGCGCTGGTGCTGCGTTGGGCGAGTGGAATACTCGACATCCCTGAGGGCAAGACTGCTGGCGCTCTCTACCGCTTTCATAAACTACGTAATGAGCGCAACACACCCGCAGAGCGTGCCATGCTTTACAAGCGGGTGCTGAATAAAGGGCATGGTAAACTGCTGTCTAACATGGTGGTGAATGAAGCGTTTCCCATGCTTTGGCACCAATTAATGGCAGAAGTAGCAGAATATATCCGTAAGTCAGAACGTAGCAAAGATGTTTACGTGTCCAGGTCGCCTCTTTATCAAGCTACCAAAAACTTGCAGTATAACCTCACCGAGCATATGACTGGTATGTCTCATGTGCAGGTGACGGAAGACTATGCCCACTTACAAGAAGCTCTAGAGATTCTGCGATCTGAGGAAATTCTCAATAGTTTTGGCGGACGACGCAAGAGCCTTTGGAGTGTGATTGAGCAAGTTGCTAAAGAAGACCTAGGCACTATGGTAGCAACGGCTACACTGCGAACAATTGCTGTAGAGGGCAACAAGATTTTTCAATGGATTGCTAACTTTGAGACAGAAGGCGCTGTAAGGGAAGCAGATTTTGACACCCTACTAAGTGCCGCAGAATCTTGGATTATTGCCCAAGCATCAATGGAAACAGGAAGTAATGGCAAGTTCCTGCCGAAAGGATCTGCTAGTCACTACAAAACTAGTACTGCCAACAGATCCCTTCCCAGAGGTCGAGACACGGTGAAACCGAAGACAAAAGGTGGCGATGGTGATTTTGATGATTGGGATGTTTAATCTGATTCATTTTGTTGACAAGCATGAAGGAGAATTTTGATTATGTCCGATCATCAAGAACTGAAAGACCAAGCCCGTGCAAAGACAAGATCCTTACTTGCTTACTCCCAATCTTTCCGCAGTATGGATCGGGAAGAGCAGTTGGCACTGTATAAAGATTTAGTAGATGCCCACTACAGGGATTTAGCCGAACAAAGTGGGTTAGCTACCGAAATGACAGCTGGTGATTTAATTGACGCTGACAGACACCGCAATGAACGGATTGGGGGTGCTGGTAAAGATGCTGGCGATATCATAGGTAAGCTGGTTAACAAGGTAAATTTCCCTGGATTTGTGCGGGATTTGCTTGTTGGTGTTTTTGATGCTAACCAAGATGCCAATGAACGGCAAATGAGAGCGTATCAAGAACTATTACGACAAGCGACCAAATCTCTTTCTGAATTTGTCAATGCGATCAACAATGACGAGGCTTTATTTCGCTTGACTCAGATGAATAATGATTACAAATTGGCCAAAGCTAAAACATCTGATCCCGGAAGAGGCGGACGACGAGGAAGGAAAGATTCAGCTAACGCCACGCCAGGAGGTCAAACCCCACCTGCTGCGAACGAAGTGAAACTTGTAGATAAGGATGGTAAAGATGTTAACACAGATGACAATGCTATTCAAGCCAAGATTTTAGATGCCAAACTAGCCATTGCTAAAGAACAACGTACACTGCTGCGGGAAACGATTTTGATGGGAGTATCTCGTTTAGTAGTAGAAAAAGGTGTAATTCGGGCAAATGTCAAATTCAAAATTGATGCCTATGAAGATACCCAAAACAATGATAGAGGTGACGAAAACGTAACGAACTCAGTAGGGTTCAATGCAGGTTTCGGATATGGTGCTTTTAATTTTGGTACAAGCTTCAATCACACAAAAAGTCAGGTTAGCATTGCTACTTCTCAGACTGACATGGGTTCAGAATTATCGGCAGAAATGGAAGGTTTTGTCGAGATTCAGTTTAAATCAGATTATTTTAAACTGGATAACTTTAGAGAAATATTTGACTTGGGTCAAGGACAAATTCCACACGGACAAATGCCTGCTGCTGCACCAGCGCAAACTCTGCCGCCAGCCGCCGCACCCACACCTACACCCGCACCACAAACACCTCAATAATTGACAGCTATGGCACTGGCAATTTTAGAATTTCTTGAAAGTTATGGGCAAAAAAGCCGCTTTCGGGTCAATCTGGGAACGACGAATCGGTTTTATTGCTATAAGATTGGCGATCAACAAATCCACAATAATGGTTTAACTCTTTTACAAGACCCAATCTACACTTCGCCGTTAATTGGCCCTTTACCGGAGAGTAGTTTGGGGCGAACTGTTCTAGAAGTGCCGAATGATAAATTTGATCGCCAGCATCGGGCCATCCAAATCATAAGTTTTCAGAATGCAAAGAAAATAGGGCCTGCTATTTCTGAGGTTGTCATAGTTCCCAGTGTTAGCACAAATGACTTACCAGAGATTTCTTTTGGCCAAGAACTAGATCGGCAAACGACTATGAACAAATCATCAGTAGAAACAGTTGCTTTTCAGTATCGAGAAGTACCACCTGTGAGTGAAGCTATGGGGATACTGGATATGTTGACAGGCGCGGTTTCAAAGGTACTTCCCACTCTTTTGGGCGGAGGAAGTGGTGGTGGGTCAATTGGCAATCTGCTGAGTACTTTACTGCCCAAGTTGCTAGGGATGTTACCTCAACTTATGGGGGGAGGCGGGAAAATAGACTTGGCTGGTGGGCAGCCAGCAGGTGATGTAAGTCAAATTGCAAATCTCCTGGGGGGGTTACTTCAGCAAAGTGGGACTGAAACGCCAACCGCACCTACACCAACAACTACTCTGTTGCCTCCATCTCCTAGTGCAGCTACTCCTACTACTGTGCCACCATCGCCACGACCCATTATGCAACGAGCGCCTGTAGCACGGCGCAATTCAAGTTCACTAGTGGCGGCGAAATCAATGGCGATGTCTGTTCAAGATTATTATGCGCCTAGATATGGTGGGGTGGTTAATGGTTTTGCCTTATCCACAGAAGATGATCTAGATGACGATCTCAATATTTCATCAGCATCCACATATTCGATGCCTTTGGAATATTCCGAGGCGATGGTGTTTCCTGCTGCTCTGATGGCTATTTTGCCGACTATTTTGCAGGTTGCACCACAAATCATTGATTTGATTATGAAAATGTTTCCTAAAAACCAGAACCCAACATCAAAGCAAATGAGTATGATGTTGGGCATTGATGAGGAGGAGTATACAGAAGACCATGCGACGTTGATTGCTTTAAGTCTGGGTATTGCTGCTGCTCCTACATTGAATTTAGCTTATCAACGGGTTGATGCAGTTATTTTGGCGTTTACTGATGTTACCCCGGTGATGATACATGGCAAGTCACGCTTTTTGTATCGCCATGACCAGGATATTAGTTTCCCCTTGAAGTTGGAAACACCCCAAGCAGTAAAAAAAGCGAAATTGCAATTATTGGTGAAGCATCCCAACACTTTGAAGGTATTAATTGAGCAAAACTACCACATTGAAAATGCTACCTCTGGTGCAGTTAGTGTTGTACCTAAAATCAGTAAAGAACAACTCAAAAAGTTAGCTGTCAATGAAGAATATTTAATCTGCGTTTCTTTGGTTTGGGAAGGTAGGTCAAAGAAAACCCAAAAGGTAATGCAGTTAGGGACAAGTACCATGCAACTAATTACTTTGGTGGGTGAATATTTGTTTGACCGCGTTGAAGGTACTGGTCAGACTGTACCACTAAATGATGTAGACCGATTTCGTTCTTACTGGCATAAGGTGTGGCAAGGGGATTTTACTGAAGATGTGCGGCGGATCAGTTTTGATTGTAAATACTATTACACGTTGGAAAGTAAACGTACCGAAAATGCTCGGATGGAAACGGTAACGCAGCTTTTAGAAGATGATGCCACAGGACACAAAAGTAGGTTGAAATCTGGTTTGATTGTCAGTCCCTATGGGTTGAATGAACTGCTGGAGCAAATTTCTCAACATCCCCGATTAAGCGATGCAGAATTAACTGCACTCGTGGGTTCGGAGTTTAAAGCACGGTTTAGTCATGCAGCGCGTACTCAGGTGAATTTTAAGGGCAAACCAAGAGATACTGTTGCACTTTGGATTTATCCAGAATTGAAGTTGCAACAGGTGATTTTGAAGCAGGTAGAGCAGAGTCAGCCTAACGGTAATGTACAGGCGTTGAAAGAACATCCTGTTTATTTCCCGATGCCTGCGTTGGCTCATTTTATTGGGGTGAGTACGTAAATTTTGACTGTCTAACAATTTTTCAACTGTCCACACGATAAACAGAAGAGGAAAACCCATATGGATGCTTCGCAAAAACCGCAATCACTATATCAGAAGCTTTACAAAAAGCCCCGAATTGATCAAAATCCATGTCAGTCGCAGCAGCCATCAAATACACAGCCTCTTAATAGAGTATTTCAGCCGCAGCAGCCATTAAATATATTCAAACGGGAGGATATTAAATTTCAAGTTAAGAATGAGTGTATTTTGGGTGCTATCTTAACGGCGAAACTTCATCGCTTAATTCAATGTTTAATTGACCAGAATGATGGAAAAATACAAGAAAATCAAAATAAAAATCAATATCAAATAACCGGGGGAATCAATTGGATTGAACATACAAGCTGCCTTGCTAAATATATAGCAGATGGAAATAAGAAGAATGCACAAACACAGTCTCTAGATTATATTTTGAAGGTTGGTGAAGCTCAAACAAAAATGCGAGGATGTCTTAATATAGAAAGGTTATTTCTAGAGGAGAATATTTCTTTATTAATCAGATGCACTGATATAAATGAGAATAGAAAAGATTTATCTTACGCAGAAATTAAAAGGATTATCGAATCATTAAAGAGAATAGACAATAATTTATCAGATGCTTCTATAGCTGAAATTTTGCTTAGAAAGGTAAAGAATGGTGAAAGCTCAAATTTTCCACAAGCCGAGAGAAAATGTCCGGGTATAAGTATTCAATTGAATCATTTCCTGAATTTCGTAAATGCACTTTTATTTGGTATGGAAGCATCACGGAATAATTTATGCTTTGGTACATCATTAATGACTTTAGAGTTGATCCGAGATAGAATAACGACCTTTCAACAGGCATTCGATACTAGATACGAAACGTTGACGGTCGGTTTATACCCAATGGCACTTGTTAAACCTGAAAACGTTGATGGGCATTATCGTTTAAGCACAAAAGGTCAATTTTATCAAATGCAACCTGAACAACAAAAGCAGCATCTAGAAAAATTTATTCAAAAGTGCCTCACGGAGCAAGATACAGGCATTGTAGCATTGAGAGAAATGTGGTTGGTTATCAAATGGTTAGAATTCAAAGAAAGATGTATGCAAGAAAAGTTCAGTACTATGGAGCCTGTTAATGCAATCACAAAACTAGGAGATTTCTTTTTAGACTTGCTTCATAGATATTATTGTCGTCCATTAGCAGTTCCCCAATCCCTAATTCCTGAAGATAACTCTCAATTTAATTATGGTTTTTCTGGTGAGTTAATTCTCAACGGTATGAAGGTGATCTTTGATCAACCGATAGGAGTTTATCCGGTCACTCTAGAATCTAAAGACGAGGCACATCGCAATGGAACATGAAAATAAGCTTGCTTCAACTAATCTAGTTAAATCAAGCGATTTAAACTTACCCAAACTAGATATATTTAATACCGCAGCCCCAGCAAAACCACTAGACCACAGCCTGTTATTGCCCTTTGCTCAATTAGTCGAAAAACTCACAGATTACCAAAAACAAATAATTGACCCCCAGACGGGATTTGCCATGATGATCGCGCAACTAACGGTCGATATGCCGATCGAATTGAAAGTAACTGTCAACAATGACGGCACAGTAAATCTCAAAGCTTCACCACCCACCCAAATGGTGAAAACCTCCGTCATGCCAGTATTTCATCAAATGCAACTACGGATAGTCAGAGAGGATGGCGACGAATAGCAACAACCGCCCCTGGAATTTGGAATCATTTCTCGATTCATTAATCTATGAGCTAGACAAAGCTCAAGATACCCTCTCTGTCAAGGGCATGAATCGAAAATTAACCTATACGGTCAAAGATGTGTCCTTAGATTTACAAATCTTTCCCGAATTTGATGGCGAAACAGTCCGGTTTGTCACAGCCCAACCCGGACAGACAGGAGCATCAAAAGTTACCTTTCAGCTAGGGACGATTCGAGATCACCAAATTCAGGAAGTTGCTAGAAGACCACTCACCCGCAATGATATTTCCTTAGAAGAGGTCAATTTACCAGAACCAGAGAAAAAGGAATTAAAAAAACTGGGGATTCGCTCTGCTGAGGACTTGCGCCGCACGGTTGAAGAGGAAAACGTTGATATCGCGAAGGTGACAGATAACAAGGTGGACTATCAGGGATTGGCTAACCTGATGAACCAATCGCGCCGCCAGCAACTGGCTCCTACTGTGTCTAAAGCCAGTCTTTCCCAATCTCAGGGTAAAACAATTCTTACCTTAGAAGGAAATAATTTAGCGATCGCACAATCCCTCGATGAATTCCCCGTAGCTGCAATTAACAACGAACCTGTGGAGGTAATTTCCGCCAATGACAAGGAAGTGAAAATTCAGGTAAATCACCAGCACTTGCAAGGCGGCGTAAGTCAATTACACGTTGCGCTCGATCCTTATGCGATCGTCACCATGAATTTGCAGTTAGCTAATGCTGCGCCTGCTTCCCAAAACCCGAATCATCAACCAAATTAACCCTCTTTTGTCACTCTAGGCAGAGGAAAAGTAGAAATCAGGGTGAATCAGGGATATAAAAATTGAACTGGTGAGGCTATAAATAATAGATTGAAGTTTAAAAAAACCCAAAGCTAATTGAGGAATAGGAAAAACCGTTAACCAGGGATATATCAGATTAAATAAAGTAAAAGGTTGAATAATCAAACGAAGATTGTTAAGAATGTTCTTCCAGCCATTTCCATTATCCCACCAAGGATGTGAAACAAATTTTGACTCTCGTTGTGATGGAGACTGAAACAGTTGCTCCGAATGCAGACTAACCATTAAATAAGCACTGCAAATAATTTCCCACCATCGCTCAATATCTGGGTAGTGAGTCAGGCGAAAATCTGACCAACCTAATTCATTCTTACTTTGTTTTAACCCGTACTCGACCCAAGTTCTTAAACCGTAAAAATTTCCAACTTCTCTTGGCGTAATGTCTGGATATTTACTCATCACATACCAAGTAGTGTTATCAGGCAAATTTTCTGGATCTGTAGTAATTTGCCAATATCTAAGTTCTCCACGTTTTCCCGGAATAATTTCTCTAATAAATCGATTTTCCCGACTCAAGTCAGAGAATACCCTTTGAAACTTCTGCCACTTTAAATATTGAATATGTTGTCGTGGAAGTATTTCTACATAATGATTTGACCGAATCGCTACTATATAGTTCAAGTTTAGTTCATCTAATACAGATATGAAATTCTTACCACTCTCTCCATATAAGCTATCTGCAAGTACTAAGTTGAATTTAAAACCCATTGATTGTAGCTTTTTTATCAGTATTGCTGCTATTTCTGGTTTAGTGCGGTACTTATCTCCTGCCTGTAATCTTTCCCTGGGTTTATACACTTCAAACAGTAATGGAAATGTCATCCCACAGAAAACACCATATACTGTCACTGCCACAATTCCATTATCTGTTTTTCCCAAATTTCCTATATACTGCCGTTTCACATAATCTGTCTTGCTCCCTTTCTTTTTATCCCCTGTCTCATCAATAATTAAAATGATTGGTCTACCTTTTAGCACTTGTAAAATTAACTCTAACCTTAAGGTTCTTAACTTTTCTATATCCCAAGGTGATGTAGTTAGAAAATGATGCAACCCTTGCTGGTTATCTAATCCTACGATTTTTGCTATTTCTGGCAATGTTTTACGTTTTAGATCAGAAATGCAGCCTACATGGAGATATTTAAAAGCCTCGAAACTCCTAACATCTGGAAACAGACTTTTATACCACTGGCAATATTCGTCCACAAATTTGACTGTTGGTGCGGCTGGACGGGGCTGTACCATGCTCTGTGTCTTGGTTCTAGCATTTTTACCTTATTATACTACTGCCAGAGTGACAAAACAGGGTTAGGGAATGGTGACTGTTGTTTGGTTGCTGATTTTTGCTGCGCTCGTAGATTTGAGTCAACAGAGATCACCAAGATGTTGTCAAAAAGCGATCACCGGGTGTACATGCACATCATCATAACTACTATGCGAATTGTGCAATTTCAACTGAGATGGGGTGAAAAAGCGATCGCACTTTCTGCAGCATTGGTACAAACAGCGATCAATAAACTATGTTTTGATTAGTGTTCAATCGTCAGTGTGAGCGATCGCTAAAATTAACGCAATACTTAATCTACTAGCTTACTCTTGTATAGGATACCGTCGCATCATCTCCTGTACTTCCACCGCATCCCCTGAAGGCGTATACACGACCCCGCCAGACATCGCAATCGCAATCCGCTGCTTCCTCGCCCACTCAAACCAAGCACTCACATCCGATGTCACCACATTCTTGCCCTTAGCCCCACTCTTGCAGCTGTTGATAAATAAGCCAGTCGGATTATCACACCAGCCTTCATGAATTGCTTCCTTGACTCGTGCGATCGCCCCAGGCACATTCGCCCAATATTTCTTCATCACCCCCAAACACGGCTCTGGGTTAATCCGCAACCGCCGCAACTCGGTACAAACCTCAGCAATCTCGGGTTTGCTGGGCTTATACGTACTTGAACCTACTTCAACTTCCGGCTCGGAAAACTCGTCCTCATGAGAGTCTATCTCGCTAGTTGAGTGATCTAGTTCTAATTCATCAACAAAGCGAGTAATCTGGGGTTGCTCTGGTTCTGGTGCTTGGCGAACTAGCTCATATTCGCTTTCTTCTTCTACTTCATCCTTTCCTGACTCAACAGCAGTGTTTTGTTGTGGCTTAGAAGTTTCAGGATCTGATCTATGGTGTTGTTCTGCATTGAATTCTGAAGGTTCAGTTTTGCACTTGCCAGGTTCCAATAGACGATTAAGTACATCAAGGTGCAATTTATACTGCCAAGTCTTATCCTGCCCATTACCAGGATTTTTCTGCTTCTCGATAAGACCCATGCTCTCAAGCAGTGCGATCGCACTCCTAATGACATGAAGACTATGCTCACCCATTAGGTCAGCATAAATTCGCTTGAGTGGCTGGTAAACCCAAGGAGTGCGATGATTTTCGAGCTTCCACTTTGTCCAATGTCGGAAATACTCAATCAGTTTGGCAGCACAGAAGTTACCAGTAATCTCCAGATACTCTCGCCGCAATATCACCAGCCCGGATGCTTTTTCGGTAGAGACAACAGTACTCATTTGTTGCCTCCTACATGCGGACGAAAAGTTAAGTTAATTCTTGTGCCAACCAATTTCTTGGTTTTGGGAACTTGATGAAGGTGCGTGGACTGACAACCAGGGTGCATAAAGAGCAAACTCCCGTGTTCCAGCCAGAAATCAGTCGGCTTGCCCCCGATGGGCTTTATCTGAAACTTCCGCTCTGCACCCAAACTTACAGATGCAATCGCCGGATTTAGGCCCATCGACGATTCATTATCTGCGTGCCACCCTATGCTGTCCTGTCCACTTCTATACTGGTTGCCAATGACGATACGGAAGCTGTAGCCAGTAACAGCAGTAATCCTGTCTCTCAACTGGGCCAGCGATGAAGTCCAAGGCAATGGTTTTAATAGCACGCTTTTGGAATACAAATACTCACAACCTTCGTCACCGTAGATGCATTCCAGCCGGGGTACAAGTAAAGTTTTACCCACCATTTTTATTTGGTTCTGTTGCCATTGCAGTTTTAAGCAGTGCTGGTATAACACGCCAGCTTCCTCTTGGCTAAGGAACTCTGGATAATAAGTGACTGGTAAAACTGGCGTACGTTCGTTAAAAAGGGACATCTGTATCATCTTGTTCTCCTTGTGACCAAAGTTGTTTCAGTGCTTGTTGTTTTGCTGCTTCTAACTTTTCTTTCTCCTGGGCTGATGACTCACCGACGAGCTGCTCAAATTCTGCTCGTTGTCGTTGCTTCAATTGCTCAGTAGTCACAGCAGGTAATGCTAGTTGCTCATTTGTGCCTTGCCCTGAAGGGCGAAAGCCACGACGGCGGAAGATATAGCGGAAGTGGCGCTTATCCTGTGAGGGGAGCTTTCGCCATACTTCCTCATTCCAGCCTGGGGGTATGAAGTCAGCAGATGGTGGTAGAAGGTTTTGGATTTGGGATTGCAGTTGAGCGATCGCCTGTTGCATAGCAGGGATATCTTGGAGCAATGCCAACTGTTGTGCGCTCTTGGTCTGCGGTGAATAACCAGTTTGCGACCAGATGAATACCCGCAGTCCTGCTCTGGCAACCATGCGGTAATTCTCGAGAGCGATTGCCTTACCTTTATATTTACGAGCGTCTACGGCGTAATATTCCAAAATCGCGTGACACACCTCATCAATGATGAACAAGCTATTGTCGCCATCCTTTAATATGAGCCTCCAGTCCTTGCCAGCAAAGCTTTTCAATGACGGTGGTAATTCATTTAATATCGAGTCAGAATCTCTAAGTCGATTTAACAAATTTGTAATTACAGGCTGATCTACACCGCAAAAATTCGCCAGTGCAGTTACGGTCATTCCACTGATGCCATCATTCTGACGGGTACAAAATCCTAATTCATCTTTGATTTGAAATGTCAGTGTGTCCATACTCCCTCCTATTTTTGACGCATAGAACAATCACGGCATTGCAAAGATGCCGCCAATTTAATTGGCAAATTATTAACGTCTGAACTTGGAAGTTGATAATTTCAGCTTTTCAAGCTCATTTAAAGATTTTGGGGCAGCGATCACTAATCTTGGATAGCAAGCGATCGCTTAATGTTTGGCATTGTTACTCAAGTTGGAATTAGTCTTTTGGAACCAATTCAAAGAAATCTGAAATTTGGCAATTAAAATAAACACATAAAACAGTTATGGTATCAGCGTCATAACGTTTTGCAGTGTTCTCGCATAAGCCACGTATTGCGCCTGCGGTTAACCCTGTTGCCTCAGCTAAAGCTGTTCGAGTTAACCCATGTTCGTCAATTAAATCTTGCAATTTGCAACGTAGCTTCACCTTAAGGTTCTGCACGGCTTTTCTATCACTACGCTTGGTGTACTTAGGCGGAACGGGAGGATTCATCATTAAAGCTAGAGATGTCATTTCCTTACGTTCCTATTTTCGATTACTTATCGATTACTTTATTAAACGTATCATCATTTTATCGATTAATCGATAAAGCGACTATACGACATATTAATCGCTTTCTAGATTTTTAGTGATTTTTCTGATGATTAATCGACTTGCCGATTAATCGATAAAGCGATATATTTAGTTAAGTATTAGGGTAACGGATAGCAAACTGCCCGCACCCGAACGCTAAAAGGGGAAAGCAAACAGCACTACAGAACTATGACAACTGAACTAAACAATACACCCTGAGGTAACAGAGGCAGTGGATAGTCAAAGCGGCTTCTGGTAGATAAGGGTTGAGGAAAGTTCTGAATAAGAATTACCAAAAAGCAGGACAAGGGTTAACATTCAACGTTTTCAAAGCCTTATACGTCTACTAAAACCATTTGTCTTCTGTGGTAATGCTCAAACGTCACTGACTTTGAGCAACAAATACAAAGCTACGCTTAATTAATGGGAAAGTCTTGTGCTTTCAGCACAACACACTCAAAACAAAGGCGATCGCCCAACCTGGAAAGTTTGCGATCGCCTTTTATCCAAATTTACTGGAGATTTTCATTATGACCCATACAACGCATACACAGCAAGCAATTTTTGCTTCTTTTGCTGTTGACGAACAAGCTCTAGCTCAAGCCCAACTAGAGCAGCACATCACACAACAGGGTGAAGTTGTAGCAACCGAAGAATTCACAGTTATCGAAATCAGCTGCTACGACTACGAAATTTACGTTGGCGACAAACTGATAGCCAGCATTACATATGACCACGACGAATTCGTAACCCAACGCTGGGTAGTCTTGGTGAACTCAACCGAACAACATCGTGCAAACAGCTGGGCCAAGTGCCACAACCACATTGTTTGGCACCACAAGCAAGGCACACTGCCTGTACAAAAGCAAAAAGTTCCAGCCAATACTACGGGTAACGAAGTCATGGCACAAATTGCCTTGGAATGTGAGAAATTTGGCTTTGAACTCCTTGATGACGGTATCTATAACAACGACAAAAAGCTAGGCTCGGCAGGATGCACTGATGGTCGCTGGTGGGTCAACAGAGCGTCATCAGAACATCAGCAGCAAGTACCCTGTGATTCTGCATTCGATGCCGTGTGGTCATTGTCGATGGTTGAAGTATTGCCTGGGTTAGAAACAAAGTCTTGTGAGGAGTTGCTAGATAAACCATTTGATCAACTGACAACTGAGGAATGGAAGCGGCTTATGGAGTACAAGCCACTTCCAGAAAGTATGGTGTTAATCGCGTAGTTTAAGAGAGAATATGGTGGGCACAATGCGCCCACCATCTCAATATCAGCATAATAAGCCGGACGTGAGAAGTCTTATTAGATTCATTCAAAAGAGTTAATCATTAAAAAAGTTTGGGTTTAAATCAAGGAACAGCGCTGAATCAATTTCAATAAGATGAAAATTGACCGCGCTCAAAATTAATTCAATTAGCAAAATCAACTGCAAATATCCACTTAATTATTAGGAATTGAAAAACCTGATGGATATTAAGACTATTGCTGTCACCTATCACAGAAAATTTAACTTAGGTGATTATGAATCGTTGGAATTGGGTTGCTCTTTATGGGCACAAATCGACCCAGAAGAAGATGCAGAAGGTGTCACGCAATTTTTATATCAACAAGCTAAGGCTTCTGTTAAAGAAGCTGCCAGGCCTGTAATTCAAGACTCAATTCATCAGATGAATAAAGCCCGAATGCAACGACAATCAACTAAAAACCAAACTGAAACTGAACTGGATGATTTCTAATTATGGCTGAAATAAAACTCGGATTAGGTAATCCACCACAGCCAATTTACATGTACGTGAAGAAATTAGAGGTTGATGGTCGGATTTATGCTTGGTATAACTGTGAAATTGAACAAGACAAAAAGATTCCTGTCAGCCAAAGAGCATTAACAGGTTATATTTTGGAGCTAAGATTGACAGATAAAGATTTCAAAGGCAAGGATAATCTAAAATTAGATATTGTTGTCCAAGCTGATGAAATTTATATCGTCCGCAGTGGGATTGAAACAAACTTTGCTAAATCATTCTTGTTAGCTGCATCTGTTGTGAAAGATTTTACTCAGCCTATAATAATTGTTGCTACTCCAGGTGATGAAAATTCAGTATTCTGCAATCTCTATAATGCTTTGACTAAAACTAAAATTCGTCGAGAATGGAATCCAAATGCTGATTGGGCAATAATGATTCGTGATGTTCAATCGAAGTTAACTCCAAGTTCAGATTCAGTCGATTATGTTCCATCTATTGCACAACCCCAAGCAACTTCAAAGCAGACTGGGGTAACATCTTCACTACATCCTCAAGATTTACGAGTAAAGCAAATTCGGACTTTATTAAATTATCCGCTTGATTTAATCAAGGAATGGTTACGTTTTCAAGATGCTAGTAGTCCCAGTGAGCTTCATCACAGTAAAGTTGATGAACTTGTGAAAACCATGTGTATTGCTTGGGCATCAGATAAGTTTGACCACCCCAATCATGCTGCTAATTCATATCAGAAACACGTTGTTAATGTTGTAGCTGATGGTGTGGATGAAGTACAAGCAATTAAGGAATGGATGCAGCAAGTGCAAAAGCAGACTTTTGCACAGATGGTATAAGAAGATGATCAGGAGTTAATCATGAACTTGTCACAAGCATATCAACAATGGGAAGAAACTACAAAACAGCAGGCAAGACTGGAGGAACGACGCGAAGTTGTAGAAAATTTGCTTAAAGTAAGATTTGGTTCAGTAGATGAAGAACTGTCAAGAGTTATTGATAGTTTGTTACAGCTACAACCAGAAGAATTTACGCCTCTATGCTTTCAATTAACTCGTGAAGAATTGTTGGCAAGATTCGCTACAAATTGAGAGCAATCTCAAAACATAGTTACCAAATTACAACAATTTATTAATTACAAAGCGCTTTGTTAATCACAGAGCGCTTCTTTATATTCTCCGAAAATCATGAATGAACAAACTCTAGATAAAGCACTGTACTTAGACAGCAGAACCAGAGAATCTGTGCATGAAGAATTGGAGAAAATACTCAATTCATTGGTAGATTTTCAAGAGCAAAACCCAGGAGTTTATCAATTCTTATGCGATAACAAAAGGGATTTGAGTTTGGCAGATGCAATACAGGCACTTGCACAAACCTTGGAAGTTTTAAACCCAAATCAAGACATATTTGGGTGATGCACTGCATTATCTGGGTAAGGCGATGGGGCGATGGCTTGTCTTGAGCCGTTTGTTGAGGTCAAGCTAGACAAAGCAAAAAACTAGGCACTCAGTGATTCTGGCTTTGTATCCGCTATTTCCAAAACCCGATGCAACCAGTTTTGGGTCTTTTTCTGTGCGACCCGCTTTTGTTCAGCATCAGACCACATCTCGTTCCAATGGAATAACCAATTACTCATTAAACGCGCTAAATCAACTAACTCACAAGCCCTGTCAATGTCATCGGCTTTCACCATGTCAGGCACAGTCCACTCTATAAAGTAACGACTTTCTTTTACCAGATTTAGCATCAAATCCTTCGATGACTCCCCAGCCCATAAAGAATGAATTTGCGATAAGTGATTTGCCAAGTGATGCAGGCGAGTGGAAACATCATCTTGGATAAAAATTTGCTGTTGTGGTGTCATTTCAATCATAAGTTTCCCAAGAACTCAATAATGATTTGAGCAACTCTTTCTCTAATATTAGAGTCTAAAATTTCCATTGACCGATTTTGGCGAGGACGCAGATTAACCATAGATTCGCATATAATCCTCCCAGTCACTGGCATGAAACTAGCAGCCCAAATATCCTGCTGTCTACTACCATCATCCAACAGCACTTGTTCACAATCAACGTGTAGCTCACCGCCGCCAACTAATACTCTACGCTCAATATCTACTGCTGTTTTAATGTAGAACTTGTGCTGTTCTAACATTTGTTCAAGTTGCTCACTTGTAGCGCGATTGCGTAACAAAAGAATCATTCTCTTGAACACCCCTGTATGTTATCAAAGCTCATGGTCAGAGCGCTCGCTTTTTTGTAGCCAGCTTAAAATAGTTAGCGCTAACTCCCAAGATTTCTCTCTATCCCAATGAGGCAGATGATTGAGGATACGTCCAGTAATTAATTCTGGGCTTTCTAAATCTCCGCTGCGAGCCGCAACCGCATCTTTAATCAATCTTCCCAGTGTAGCAGCTTGATTCCCCTGGTAATCAGGTTGTCTTTTAATTTCATCAATTATCCAGTCGGGAACTGTGATAGTTTTATATCCTGGCTTTGGCATACATAACAGAGAAATAGTTTTCTGATAGTACGGCAAATTACGTTATAGTTACAAATTTTGTACGGTATAGTACGGTAAATAAGAGGATCATCCCACAAAGCTTCACAAATAGTAGGAGCAATTGTCTATGGTAACTATTAGTATTAATCCCATACATCCTAAAGATTTTAAAAAGATTCATAAGTTTTCGATTTACCAAATGAGCAAATTGTCAGGGTATTCAGTTGAAACATTAAAAAACTGGTTAGCTGATGAAAATAGTTCTAGATTTGTAGAACCTAAGCCATATGTACTGAACCACTTCGGAGCTATCCATAAAATATTAGCTTTAGCTTAGTGTTGGAGAAACACAAAGAGGTTACACAAACACTACCCGCAATATTGCGGTTTTTTTATGATTGATATCAGCACTTCCGGAAATGAATCGGAAGTTCATCGGAAGTCAATCGGAAGTGAAAGGAGGGAAAGTATTGCAACTGAAAGGTTCTTGCTCTGTTGAAGAAGTTCTCACAAGACAACAAGCAGCTCTGAGATTGAAACCACAAATTAGTGAAAGGCAGTTAAGAACATATCTAGATTTAGCTTCTTTATATCTCCCAAGTTTTGCTGATTTTAGAGATGAAGAGAATGGTGGATTAAATCGCCATGTCAAATTGACTAATTGGCATCTACCAGTTCTGCAACAAATTAGGACTTGCGTTTTACTTAAGGGTTTAATCAAAACCGCAGTCGAGTTAAAACAACACCCAGAAAAATTTACAGGAGTTTAGATAATGACTATCAAAGAATATGCAGAATCTATTGGTATAAAGCCGGGTAAGTTAGTTGACGAGTTCCGCAAAAATTTCCCAGGCCAAACTTGGACAATCAATTCCTCACTCCCCGAAGAATTTCTGGCTGCTCATTCAAAAGTCAAACAAGACCAAAAGCCGGACTCGCAACCATTCAATGGCATGGGAGAAGCCACAATTACAAAGGCTGACGAGGCAATTCAACAAGCGTCATACAAGCTAACAGCAGCAGATAAACAGACGATATCAGGAGCGATCGCCGTTCAAAACGAACAATCGAAAATATTGGGGGCTTCCACTGGGGTAACAGGCGCATTGTTGTTCATGGAATCCTTGATTGCAGCTAAAGGAACTGTGCTAGACGCTTTTGCGGAGCAATCTCTGCTTGAAGTTGACAATCAAATAGCGGAGATTGATCAGAGCTTAATTAACCTAGCCGAAGAAGCCTCAACAAGATTGGGGGAGTCCATTCGCAAAAAGGAACAACTCAAACAGCGACTGAACCTTTTGAGAGAACGAGTCAGCTCAATGGGGACACAGATTCGCTTCTAGAAGCTTATTCAACAGTAGCACTTGCTCTACAACTCCATCAGGAGACTGTCGCTACTGTTGCTCAAATACAACTACTGCAAGAAATCTTGAAATCTCAAAGGAAAAAGACAGTTATGGATATTCTCAGTACAAGTTTATTTGCCACTTCAGTTTTGGGTGCTTTGGGTGGTAGTAGCTATCTTGTAGGAAGTGCGATCGCTACTGGGGTACTTTCTGCTGGATTGCTCCCAGCTTTAGGAATAGTTGTTGGTGCAGGTTTTGCAATTTTGGGGCGTGTTTCAAAATGACCCCCAAACTCGCACAAGCATTGGAGAAATTAGCAACCAGCCCAGTCAAGCTTGACCAAATAGCAATTACAAGACTTGAAAAAGAGTACGGTGCTTCTGTAACAGACATTCTGACTGAGCTGGAAGATTACGCAATCGTACATCAGGTGATCAACGACCAAATAACCAAGCCAAAAAACAAGCGATTAATTGCTATTGCGAATGGTTGTTTCTGGGCCGCCGCGATCGGGATTTCAACATTACTGGTAAAGCCCAATGTAACCATAGCTGCCATGACTTTAGGCTTTACTGCTGGCATATCAGCGAAATTGATCGGAGAGAAATCGTGACTATTAGTGCTAATAAATACCTTGGACAAGCAATACTCGGTTTTATAGGAATAGCTTTAATTGCATCACCCCTATTCCTCAAACTCCCATCCCAATTTCAATCATTTAACGCTGCCGCACAAATTGAACAGAGTGAAGATGTAGAGCGCTCACGCATCGAGCAACGCCAGCTAACAGCCTTAAAGTTAGCCCAAACCCAAGTCATGCCCAATACTCAAAAACTGAAAATCCGGCAGTACATTGATAACCCAAAACGAGATCCACGCCCAGAAACTACAGGTTGGTTAGAGTCGGAAATGATTTATGTTTATGACTCTGCCGGTGCTTGCATAGGGCGGATATCTGCTCGGCAATGGCAATGGAAATATCACTACAAAAATGCTTGCACTGATGCACCAGGTTAGGGGGTCTAAAAAACATGGATACTCAGAAAAATTCATCTTCTGAGCAAGCAACCGAAAAGCAGACTCAGAAAAGGAAGGGAGTTTCTGACTACATAGAAATCTTAGCTGGATGGATTGTTGATATTATTTCCATCCCCGTGTCTTTCGTTTCCCATATCCTGGCACAGTTCGTTACCCCTGGTTCTGGCGGTACGAAAATCATCGGCGCACTCGGCTTTTTCATCGGCTCTTTACTTAGTACTGATGGCATTTGGCAGACGATGTTTGCTGGAACTCCTTTGTTTCCTTGGTTTGAGCAAAATTGGATTGGTTGGATTGGGTGGTTAACACTGCCCTTCAACCCATTATTCTGGTTATCTTTTGGCATATCTGCGTTAGTCCAAGTAATGCAAGCTCGAACATTGCGTGGTAAACGCCCAGAAGAAGCGAAAACCGAGTTTGAATATTCCAAGCAGTTTACATTAGGCGGCAAACCCAGTGGCACCATTGACCTAACACAGGCATTGTGGCGGGATTACAAGGTTGCTGGCATGAAAGAACGACACACAGGCGGTGCGGTTGCTTTGTTCTTTTGGATTTTTGACCTAACAACCACCTTCGTTGGACGCAACCCTTTCGCTTTCACCAATCCCAGTATTATTCTTGCCTGCCTTGTCTACAACTTAGGCTCAATGATGGCTGGTGAAATCGGCTACACCATCTGGAAATTAACCAAATGAAGAAGAATCCCGAAGTCAGAAGTCAGGAGTCAGAATGCAATTAGTGGGGGATTCAGACCCGCCACTAATTGTAGACCGCTAAATTTTTAATTTAGCGGGGGTCTTAAACCCACTTATTCAGACGCTCTCTACGAGACGCTGCGCGAACGAGGACTCGTTAACGCTACGCTATCCGCCAGTCGTACAGAATTCATACTGAATTCTGACTCCTGACTCCTGAATTCTATTTTGGTAATCAGTATTGGTGAACTCTATGGATTTTATAAATTATCAACCAGACCCTACATCTCATGAAAACCAGACTCATCAGGGAAACCAAGTACCATCTTTAACTACGCTAGAAACTGCTCGGCTCAGAGAAGATTATCCTTCAATAGAACACTTGGAAGCGGGAAATGTTGCGGCTTGGTTAGTTGAACGTACCGATCAGCTATTAATTAGAGCCAAAGATGAGCGAGCCGGGATGAACCTCTCGAAACTCATCACTCTTGCTGGTGGGGCAATTGGAGCAGTTTGTTATGCTACCAGTCCTTTGGCACCCATCGGTGCATTAATTGCCAGTGCTGGGTATGTTTGGGCGGTTGCAACTGACATGAATGCTTCCCATCAGTTTGCCCCCATACCCTTTATTCGAGGTAACTTCTTTGAGTTTTTATCAGCGATGGGTGATAGTCAAGCCAGAGAAGAATGGTTCTCAAATCAAAACGAATTTGTTGACTTGATGCATCATTTAGAACCGTGCGAGCGTTATGAATTTGCCATGCTCAGGCAGCACACTCATACCTTAACTGAGTTTATTAATATTGTGGAACCGGGAAAACGCTTTTACGCTTACCGATATTTGCTTGATTGCTTTGTCAATTTTCGCGGTGTCTTCCCTACGTTTGACCAACTCAATCAGCATCTTGCCAAAGTGTCAGTTGACCCTAGAGTTAACTATCATCATGTTCAAGCGATTCAACAAATACGCCCACCACAATTAGAAGCACCTCAAATTAACTTACCCCCTCCACCTATTGCTCACTTACCTTTAGCCGCACCAATAACTAATTTACCACTTGGTATTCCTTCATCTAATTCCTCAAATCCTATACCAATTGATGAAACTAACACGCACATTGATGAATACAGTCCCCAAAGAGCGCAAACACTTGATGTAATTGAGAAGATGTCACAACGGATTTCTAATCATTTAATTATAGGTATTCCTGGGGCTGGCAAAGGTTTGCTTGTCAGTAATGCTTTGCGGCGAATTAAACAATTGCATCCGCAAACTACCATTTTTTACATCGACCCCAAAAACGACCCAAAGGAGACTGGTTATTTCTCTGGTTGTGTAGATGTCCTCAAACGGGCTTCTACTCCATCGATGACTCCTGTTGAAATTGTCAGTTGGTTCCAAAATTGCATTAAAGAATTCGATACCATCAGGGGTGACAAATTGCTGGCTTTTGACGAAGGGACGCAGATTGGCAGTCAATTTAAAATCGCAAAGCAACTCGACTGGCTCAAGGGAAAATTGACTAGTTATACTTCCTGCGGTGATTCTGCGGGGATTAGAGTTTGGATTTTAGCCCAGAATCCCCATACTGAGGATTTGGGGATTAGCGGCGGATTGCGATCGCAATTTACTCCCCTGGCGATTGTCTCTGGTGTAAATATTGCAGCCTATAGTGCGATGATTTCTACTGGCTTCATCCCCAGTTCTCAGAAAATCAGTGATGCCAAACTTCAGGAGTTCATTGATGCTTCACCTGTAAACCGAGCAGTTTATCATGGTGGTTTAAATAATTGGTTTGCAATGCCCAAGCTAGAAAATCATTCTGGCTATGACCGTGATTCCAGAACTTTTCTTGAGGGCTTCCAACCTCCTACTCCCGGAGAATTTATTAGTTCTGATATCGACACTATCAAGAGACTGGAGTCGAGTTTCCATGCTGATGAAGCCATTTCGGATTCCTTACCTAGCGAAACGGCGAAACAATCATCCGAAACGCCGAAACTACGCGAAATCAATAGTTTTGATTCACAACAGCCGCGTTTCACTCGTTTCGCCTTACTCCGAAATGAGGCAATAGCGGAGATTTTGCGCTTGCGAAACGAAATGAATCTTAACCCTCTTTTGTCACTCTAGGCAGAGGAAAAGTAGAAATCAGGGTGAATCAGGGATATAAAAATTGAACTGGTGAGGCTATAAATAATAGATTGAAGTTTAAAAAAACCCAAAGCTAATTGAGGAATAGGAAAAACCGTTAACCAGGGATATATCAGATTAAATAAAGTAAAAGGTTGAATAATCAAACGAAGATTGTTAAGAATGTTCTTCCAGCCATTTCCATTATCCCACCAAGGATGTGAAACAAATTTTGACTCTCGTTGTGATGGAGACTGAAACAGTTGCTCCGAATGCAGACTAACCATTAAATAAGCACTGCAAATAATTTCCCACCATCGCTCAATATCTGGGTAGTGAGTCAGGCGAAAATCTGACCAACCTAATTCATTCTTACTTTGTTTTAACCCGTACTCGACCCAAGTTCTTAAACCGTAAAAATTTCCAACTTCTCTTGGCGTAATGTCTGGATATTTACTCATCACATACCAAGTAGTGTTATCAGGCAAATTTTCTGGATCTGTAGTAATTTGCCAATATCTAAGTTCTCCACGTTTTCCCGGAATAATTTCTCTAATAAATCGATTTTCCCGACTCAAGTCAGAGAATACCCTTTGAAACTTCTGCCACTTTAAATATTGAATATGTTGTCGTGGAAGTATTTCTACATAATGATTTGACCGAATCGCTACTATATAGTTCAAGTTTAGTTCATCTAATACAGATATGAAATTCTTACCACTCTCTCCATATAAGCTATCTGCAAGTACTAAGTTGAATTTAAAACCCATTGATTGTAGCTTTTTTATCAGTATTGCTGCTATTTCTGGTTTAGTGCGGTACTTATCTCCTGCCTGTAATCTTTCCCTGGGTTTATACACTTCAAACAGTAATGGAAATGTCATCCCACAGAAAACACCATATACTGTCACTGCCACAATTCCATTATCTGTTTTTCCCAAATTTCCTATATACTGCCGTTTCACATAATCTGTCTTGCTCCCTTTCTTTTTATCCCCTGTCTCATCAATAATTAAAATGATTGGTCTACCTTTTAGCACTTGTAAAATTAACTCTAACCTTAAGGTTCTTAACTTTTCTATATCCCAAGGTGATGTAGTTAGAAAATGATGCAACCCTTGCTGGTTATCTAATCCTACGATTTTTGCTATTTCTGGCAATGTTTTACGTTTTAGATCAGAAATGCAGCCTACATGGAGATATTTAAAAGCCTCGAAACTCCTAACATCTGGAAACAGACTTTTATACCACTGGCAATATTCGTCCACAAATTTGACTGTTGGTGCGGCTGGACGGGGCTGTACCATGCTCTGTGTCTTGGTTCTAGCATTTTTACCTTATTATACTACTGCCAGAGTGACAAAACAGGGTTAGAATCCTTTGGGATGCAAGACCTGGGGAGAATGAGGCTTATCGAAATGCTGTTTCGGAGTATAAACAACTGATGTGCGATGTTGAATAGCTCTTTCCTTAAACATCATGTAACAGGCTTTAGGAGGAACTACCTACCTGAAATGATAGGCTTGAAACCGCTCAATCGAATACGTCTGCTAAAACAGGTGCAACATCATAATTAACTGCCACCATGCAGGAGCAACCACTCTAAAAAAGACTTAGCTCTTGGATAGCAGCCACCAAATTCAACGCCGTTTAGCCAAGGGTGGCTATCGTGTCCGTCGAGTACGACTCCGTAATGACTGTGGTTTCGGTCGCAACACAGAAGATACTCATGCTTGTCTGACCACCATCCAATACTCAGCCAAAAGCCAGTATCCATCGGTGGTTCGTCTTTTTTTGATGCTGTGGCGGGTTGTGTCTTCTAGTCTACGTTTTGGGCATTAGAGTTCGGGTTGAGTTCCGATTGAGTTCCGGAAGTCAACCGGAAATAAAAGCTATTTTTTATGCTAATTCTAGTTTGAAAAACTCCCATTCGTGGATGAAGTTCTTGGGCATGGGGCAATTCAATTTTGGATTTTGCGTACTCCTGCGGAGAAGCAAGCTACCCGTAGCGTGTCGTAAAGCCTGCGGCATCGCTTCTCTACGAGACGCTTCGCGAACGCGTCGGGCGCAGCCTCTCGTAGAGAAGACAAAAGTTGCGTGCGGTGAACCACTTGCGGTGGACGGGTTTCCCGGCATAAGCAAAGTGGTGAATCCGAAGGAGGGTTCCCCCCGCCCTTGCAAACTTTTCTTGGCGTAGCCTCTCCCTTTGAGAGAAGACGGATTTGCAATTTTGGATTAGGTTTAAATCTAAAATTTAAAATCCAAAATCTAAAATCTAAAATCTAAAATCTAAAATTCCTACTCCCCAGTCCCCTTTAACTAACTACTTCTAAGGTAATTGACATTGCAGCCAGTTTCTTAACATCTACACCGCGCACTCCCGCAGGTAACTGCTGTGCTTCAGCGTTTGTCGCACTACGTGTGGCAGTATCTAAATCTTGAAGTAACTTATCTGCTACATCTAAAAACTCATCATTTGCAGCGAATGCACTACGTTTAGTAGTATCTCCTCTTCTAGCAATTTTTTGCAGTGCTTGCAGTGACTCTCGCAATGGTGATGTACTAGCAATAATTAATGCTTCGGTAATTCCTAATGGTTCGCTGATAGTGAGTGTCATCTCATCATCTTCAGGAATAACTCGCTTTTCACCTGGTGCTATGGTGACTGCATCTTCTGAAGCAGAAACAAGTTGGTTATCAGGAAAGATAACTGCCATTTCACCTTCAGCGTCAATTACTAAAATGCTGAGATAAAGAGGTACAGATTCTAGATTTTCAACTTTAAATGCTATTTGCGTATTAATAGGTAATTGTGCAATACCACCATCTTGAATCTTACTAGTATTTGCAGGTTGTTGAGAATTTTCGCGACCACGAACTGTAAAAGATTCACTAACAATTGTTTGGCTATTCGCAATAATCATTGACGCGTTAACTTTGAGGCGCGATGTATTGGTATTGCGTACCATTTTCTTGACAATTCGCGCTGCTAATAATGATTTTAATTTAGATTTTAATCGCTCTACTGCCGCCGGGATAGTTTCATTAGTTTCACCGAAGGATTTAGGAATTATTTGGTCTAATGATGGTAAAAATAAGCCTAAACTGCCTACATTCGGAAGATTTGCTATTTTAAATTTCTGTAATTGCTGATATCTTTCTTTGGTCATGCGACCAAAGATATATTGTACTTCTTTTTGTCTCAAAGGTACGGGTGTAACACGGTTGAGTGCTTTTAAAGCTTGTGTAGTTTGGGCAGTAGTGTTATTGTCAAATGTGTCATCTAGTCCAATATTTAATGTTATATCAGTGGGGATGCCTCGCAAACGTTCTTGTACAAGCATTCCACTTTGTAATTCTGCATTTCCTTTTGTAGATGCGGTTAATCTACCTTTGGCGACTAAACCTTGACGAGATTCTAATCTAATTAGTCCTCGTTCTTTACCGTTGCTATCAACAAGGCTAAAAGCTGCATTATTTTTATTAAATGCATCTAGAGATTGGGGATCTATACCACCTAACCACAATTCTACTTGGTCACCTTTAGTTTGAGTCACAACTGCATCGCCGTAGGATGTTGTAAAAGGACTAAAGTAAAGCTGTGGTTCAGAATTGCCTTTGACGTTAATTTCTAACTCTGGGTATTGAATGCCAAAATTTTGGTATGCCAAACTTGCAGTAGTACGACTCACATCAGCAAAGAGTTTGTTGACAGATTGATTTGCTGACTTTTGCCATAAATAATTAGTTAAAGCATAAGTAAATGCTCCTGCTGAAAAATCACTAAAAGTTGCATCAACAGCAAATTGATCGCGTCTTGCAGAAGCGAGAACAACTCCTTTAGCTATTTGTTTACGCAGTGTTCTATATTCTTTTTCTGACAGATTCAATCGCTTTAACCATTGGCGTTGATATTCCAATTCTGCCTCAATAGCTTTCACATTTGGAACTTCTGAACGAGTACGTACAAGAAAATTGCCCCGTTTTGCACCACCAGAATGACAACAATCTAAAACAGCGGTGACATTATCTGTTTTTAATGCATACATGAGTAAAAACAGAGTATGTCCCATGATGTCTTGGGCTACGCCACCGCTTTGGGGTAATCTAGAATCAACGGGAACCAGTGTACTGTTGTATCCATCTTTTTCGTCCTTGTCTGGGTCAATTACTCGTGAACCATGCCCAGAAAAGTGAAATACTACAATATCCCCTGGTTTAGCTTGGTTGATGAGGTGTTGTTCAAAGGCTGTCAAGATATTTTGGCGTGTAGCTTGTGCGTCGGTGAGTGTAACAATATCTTTTTCGTTAAAACCAAAGCGGTGAGTTAGTAATTCTTTTTGTAACTGCACATCATAAATGCAACCTGCTAGTGGCGGGATACCATTTCTGTATTCATTAATTCCTACTAGTAGCGCCAGTTTGCGGGGTGAATTTTGCGCCAGAACTTTGGCGTATTTATCTCCCTGGTGGATGATATCTAACTGGCTGAAACCAATACTCGCCAATGTGGAACCAGCAAATTGCAGAAATTGACGGCGTTTGATTTGAGACATAGGTTTTAAATTTGAGATTTGAGATTTGCTGGTTATTTATAGTTCTGGGGGTATGGGGGGGTATGCAATACTTGTCGGTTAAGGGCAAAAGGGGCAAGATAAAACCTTTAACCCAAACCCAGTCACCTTTTCCCCAAACCAAATTCCGAGTTAAAAATCCTTAACCGAGAAGTATTGGGGGGGGTATGCAACTTGGCGAATAACTGAGAATTCGGAAGCTGCTATTCTTCCTATAAGTACGTCAGAATGCAACACTGTTGGCTGAAGCTGGAAAAACTGTCTGCGTGATTGGTTGATATTCCAAGCAGCTATGAACGTTCCATTTAAAGTTTCTGTAAACTTGCATACCCCCATACCGCCGAGAACTATATTGATTCGTAGTTCAAAATTCAGTATAAACGCTCATGACAAAGCATAAAAAACTTCTTGGGTTAGCATCTCGCGCTGCGGCTTTATTTTTTGCCCTGCTTTTATTATCCGAGTCAACAGCCGCAAGTTTGGGGAGTCATGGGATAAAAATTGCCCAGCAACCAGCGTCTACGCCGTCAGTTCCCTTGAATGCAGAACAGCAAAAGTTATACCAACAGGGTGTAAAACTAGTTGAAGAAGCACAGGAGTTACAGAAGAAGGGGACTAAAGAAGGATATGAACAGGCGATAAATAAATATCAGCAGGCTTTAAAAATTGTCCAGGAATTAAGACTGCTCCAAGATGAATTTGAGATATTGTTTGTTATTGGCACTGCCTACAATTATATTTCTGATCGTAAAAATGCCTTAATATATTTTAATAAAGCATTAGAAATTTCCCGCGAACTTAAAAATAATATTTTGTTAGCAAAAGTTTTTGTTGCTATTGGTGCTGTTTACACTAACACTGATGAACCAGAAAAAGCACTTAATTATTTCCTACAGGCAAAGTCAATATTTTTGCAAAATCAACAGCTTCATGAACTAGCAACGACTTATAAAGGACTTGCTACTGTTCAGCATAAGTTAGGAAATACAAAAGAGGCTCTAGATTTATTAAACAAGGCACTAAAAATTTATCGAGAGACACTAAAAGATTTATCTGGAGAGGCAGACACGCTTTATAGTATTGGCTTTATATATTCAATAGCAGGTGAAAATATAACAGCTATTAATTATTACAATCAAGCCTTAAAAATTCAACGACAAAGAAGAGATTTAAAAAAACAAGCTATATTAATAAGTGATATTGGTGCTCTCCAAGGTGTATTGGGAAACTTTGAAGATGCTCTGAACTCCTTAAAAGAAGCATTAAAACTGCATCAAGAGGCAGGATCTCAATTATCTGACCAAGCTAGTACTCTAACAGATATTGGTTTTTTATATGCTTCAAGGGGAGATTATAAAACAGCAATTTATTACCATCAGCAAGCTAGAAAGCTTTATCAGCAAGCTGGCAATACATATTTAGAATCAACCATTATTCTTGTGATTGCTAATCTTCACACAACTTTTTCGGGAGATTATCAAAAAGCATTAGAATCTCTAGATGAAGCACTTACTCTTCAGGTGAACGATAAGGATGGAAAAGCTTCTACTTTTGACGCAAAAGCTGATATTTATGCATCGCAAGGTGATTACCAATTAGCATTAAATGAGTATAATAATGCTTTGAAAATTTCAAGTTCAATACCAAATCCTAGAATGGAAGCTCGTACCCTTGGAAAAATTGCACTACTTCAACAATCTTTAGGTGACTATAAGTCAAGTATTGATACTTACAGAAAAGTATTAGAAATATACAAACGTTTACCAGATAAGAATGGACAAATTCGGACTTTATTATTGATCAGCATCGTTTATCAAACACAAGAAAAATACGATGAATCACTTCCATTTTATAACCAGGCGCTATCACTATTAAGCAAAGATGATTATCAGTCTGAAATCAGCATACTTCATGGAATGGCGAAAACACATATATATTTGAAAAATTACCATAAGGCATTGGATTTTGCCAATCATGCATTAGCTCTATCACGCCAAAACACTTTTCAAGAAGAAGTTTCTCTCAATATTCTTAGTAGTTTATATCGAGCAAAAGGTGAATACAAAAAATCATTAGATATCTCTCAAAAAATTTTGGCACATTATCGCAAAGTCGGCTTACGCCTTCGAGAAGCTCGAATATTAGGCGATATGAGCATAACTTATGAACGACAAAACAATTATAAACAGGCGATAAATACACTCAATGAGGAACTAAAACTGCGGCGTGAGTTAAAAGATAAAACAGGCGAAGCAAATGCTTTTTATCTAATCGCCATGAATCAACGCAAACTAGGAAACCCTGAAACTGCACTAACCAACATCGAAGCAGCAATTAAAATCATCGAAAATATCCGCAGCAACGTCAAAAACTCAGATTTGCGTACTTCCTACTTCGCCACAGTCCAAAGTTACTATAAATTCAAAATCGACCTATTGATGGAACTGCACAAACAAGACCCATCAAAAGGATACAATGCCCAAGCACTGGAAACAAGCGATCGCTCTCGCGCTAGAGGATTAGTAGAACTGTTAACCGAAGCCCGCGCCAATATCCGCAAAGGTGCAAACCCCGAACTCTTAGCCGAAGAACGCCGCATACAAGCTTTAATTGATGGTAAGGAGAAAGTCAGGTTTGAAATAGTTAACAGCGATAAAATTAAAAACCCCATTTTTAAAGCCAACGCCGAAAAGTTACAAACAGAAATCGAGCAACTTCTCAGCCAACAAAAGCAACTAGAAACCGAAATTCGTCAAACTAGCTCAAAATACGCTAACCTCAAGTATCCCCAACCCCTGACTTTACCGCAAATTCAGCAACAACTTGATAAAGATACCCTGCTATTACAGTATTCCTTAGGTTCCGAACGCAGTTTTCTGTGGGTGGTTTCTCCCAATTCTCTCGATATTTACGAACTTCCCAAAAAAGCCGAGATAGACAAAAGCGCGATTAATTTATTTTGCCTGATTAGCCGAAATAGTTCTAAACCGCCTTCTGTTACTAATCAAGAAAATCCCTGTAAAAACATCAAAAATCAACGCATTGATGTCGCCGCACAGGAACTCAGTCAACTGATTCTCTCACCTGCGAAAGATAAATTAGCTACAAAACGCTTAGTCATTGTTGCTGATGGTGCTTTGCAATATATTCCCTTTGCAGCGTTAGCTGATGTCAATTCTCAACCGAATTCTACACCACAGGAAGAGAAAGAAAAACCCAAAGATGTTGTCTGTTCTACTGCGGGTGGTATTCGTGTCTGTTCGCCAGCCCAGGCGCAGAGTTTAAATTACCAACCTTTATTAGTTAACCACGAAATTGTTAGTTTACCATCCGCAAGTGCGATCGCAATTCAACGCCAAGAACTCGCCACACGTCCACCCGCACCCAAAGCCTTAGCTATCCTCGCAGACCCAGTATACAACGCTACTGATACGCGAGTTACGAACGCCCAAAATAAACAACTCCAAAAGCAAGATTACCTCAACATAGAGCTAGAACAGTCTGCCCTCAAGCGTTCTGCTGATATTCTCAATCGCCAAGGTTGGACGCGACTTTCAGGTACACGCACAGAAGCCCAGACAATTTTTAACCTAGTACCTAAATCTCAAGGCGTGCAACTCTTAGATTTTGCCGCAAATTACACCCAAGCTACTAGCAGTAATCTCAATCAATTCCGAATTTTACATTTTGCTACCCACGGTTTTGTGAATGATGCTAACCCAGAGTTATCAGGTCTTGTGCTGTCTCTGGTAAACGAACAAGGTAAAGACATCCGGGGATATCTGCGGTTAGCAGACTTGTTTAACCTCGATTATCCAGCCGATTTAATTGTTCTCAGCGCTTGCGAAACCGGATTAGGTAAAGAGATTCAAGGTGAAGGCTTGGTAGGCTTGACAAGAGGATTAATGTATGCAGGTGCTGAAAGATTAGTTGTGTCCTTATGGCAAGTTGATGACAAAGGCACATCTGAGTTTATGCAAGAATTTTACCAGCAAATGTGGCAGCACAACAAATCGCCAAATCAAGCATTACGGGCAGCGCAGTTAAAAATGTGGCAACAAGAGAAATGGCGTAATCCCAATTACTGGGCGGCTTTCACCTTCTTGGGTGAATGGAGATAATTGGTAATTGGACGAAACCCAACACCTCAAAACTTGTGGATGTTGGGTTTCACGTTCTCAAACTGCGATCGCTTTCTCATTTCCCAGATTCAGTAAGCAAAATCCATGACAAATTACGAGGCATAGGGTATTCTGACTCCTTCTCATTCTGCTTCCCCAATCAGCGTAAATGCAGACCACTGCAAAGGATTGCTGTATTTATCTTTTGCTGCCAACATTGCTTTTCGTAACGCTGTAGCTTTGTCAAGCCCTTGTTGCAGATTTTGATAAAATTCTGTCATTAAAAATGCCGTAGAGCTATCATCTACAGCCCACAGAGAAACCATAACGCTGGAGACACCGGCGCTAATCAAAGAACGCGATAAACCAATCACACCATCCCCAGTGATCCGGCCTCTGCCAGTATCGCAAGCACTTAAAACCACTAAATCTGCGTTTAGTTTCAAGTTTAAAATTTCTTCCGCAGTCAGCAAACCGTCATCTTTACCGGCAGGAGTTAACGCGATCGCACTTCCCAATCCCCGATCATCATCAAGTAAGCCATGTGTCGCTAAATGAATGAATCGCGCTGACGGCATTTTTTGGGCGATCGCAATTTCTGTGGCTTGACTACCTATGATCGGTTTGGTTTTCAGAAGGGGTGCGATCGCCTGAGCTTCTCGTTCTGCACCCAGCAAAGGCGGTAACTGTATTGGTTTTTCGCCTGCTTTTAAAGCTACACTCGGCATTGTCGGATTACCTACCACCAAAGCTTCACTTCTTCCTATTTTCGCTGACCCATTTTTCAACTTTTGCTGACGTGTTAAACTCAATACCTGAATTGATGGCGCAGTCAGGATAGTGTGCTTTTCAATTAAATATTTATTGTCTGCATCTTGCAGCGCTGGGAAAGGTACTAGAAACAGAGAACCTTGAGGGATAAAGATTACGTGATCGTTAGGATTTTTAGGGAGACTGTCTGCGATCGGTTTAATTAACACCTCATGCAGTTGCTTTAAGCGTTTATTTTGGTTAGTTTTATCTCCACCATTACCAGCAACGACGATACCACCAGCCCGTCCTCTAATATCTACCACACCAATAGAAGTACGAACATCCTCAACTAATTGGGATAGATTTGTATTTGACTTTTGCCACAAAGGTTTAAGGTCACTGCGATGAAATGAAACTTTACCCGTAGGTTTAATCACCCAAATATATAATTCTGATTCTTTGGTTTCTGATTTACCTGCAATTTTGAATTCATCACCAACAATTGAATATTGGACAAGGGTAGCATTTTGTGATTTGGCAATTTGTTTAATCTCAGCAATATTTGGTGTAGTAAGGAATTGTTGTTTGGGATCAGCATATAACCGCGAAGTAAGTAACTCTACAAATGCACGTCCCCGTCCGCTTTCAGCTATTTCTAAAGCTGCATCAGTTTTATTCTGAGCAATGAGAACTTGTTGTAAAGTGCGATAGGTGTTACTTTGCGTTTCAAAAATCGAGACTTTCTCACCATCCTTTAAATCTCGACCTCGAAGAGATTCTTTAACTTTTAAGCTTTCTCTTAGTGTACTTTCAGCTAAAGTGAGATTGCCTTGTTTGTAGAAAGCAAATCCTAGATTATTTAGTGCAAGACTCTCACTGTGACGGTCTTGAATTTGGCGTGCGATCACCAACCATTGTTGTAAGTACTCAATGGCTTGTTTGTAGTCTCCCAAGTAACCGTAAGCAACACCGAGATTTCCTAGTGATAGACCCTCACCTTGACGATCTTGAATTTCTCGTGCAATCGCCAACCATTGTTGTATATACTCAATGGCTTGTTTGTAGTCTCCCAAGTAACCGTAAGCAAGACCAAGATTTCCCAGCGATTCACTCTCGCTTTGACGGTCTTGAATTTGACGTGCAATTGCCAAGAATTGTTGTATGTACTCAATGGCTTTTTTGTAATCTCCCAAAGAAAGGTAGGCAAGACCAAGATTTCCCAGTACCTTAGCCTCACCTTGACGAGCTTGAATTTGGCGTGCGATCACCAAGCTTTGTTGTAGGTACTCAATAGCTTTAGGGTAGTCCCCTAAATAAACGTAGGCAAGACCGAGATTCGAGAGTGCTCCACCCTCACTTTGACGGTCTTGAATTTGGCGTGCGATCGCCAAGCTTTGTTGTAGGTACTCAATGGCTTTTTTGTAATCTCCCAAGGAAAGGTAGGCAAGACCGAGATTTCCCAGTACCTTAGCCTCACTATTACGATCTTGAATTGAGCGTGCGATCGCCAAGCCTTGTTGTAGGTACTCAATAGCTTTAGGGTAGTCTCCTAAATAAACGTAGGCAAGACCTAGATTCGAGAGTGCTACACCCTCACTTTGACGGTCTTTGATTTCTCTTGCGATCGCCAATAGTTGTTGTAGATACTCAATAGCTTTGGGGTATTTTCCCAAAGAAAGGTAGGCAAGACCGAGATTTCCTAGTGACTTACCCTCACCTTCACGGTCTTTAATTTCCTGTGCTATGGACAAGCTTTGTTGTAGGTACTCAATAGCTTTAGGGTAGTCTCCTAAATAAACGTAGGCAAGACCGAGATTCAAGAGTGCTGCACCTTCACTTTGACGGTCTTTGATTTCCCGTGCGATCGCTAATACTTGTTGTTGGTATTCAATAGCTTTGGGGTAGTCTCCCAAAGAAAGGTAGGCAAGACCGAGATTCAAGAGTGCTTTACCCTCACTTTGACGGTTTTTAATTTCGCGGTAAATAGAAAGTGCTTGCTGCCAAGACTGCAATGCTGCTGTAAACTGACTCGTTTGAAACTGCTTAATACCTTGCTGCAACAATCGGTCTGCTTCCGCTTTTCGTGCATCTGCTGTTTGCGCCAAAACCCGCGATGCTGTTGCGATCGGCAAATTGAAAACAGAAGAAGTCGAAACCACAGCCAACAAACAAACAAAAATGCCTAACCCAATCTTATAAGAACGCATTGTTATTACCCTACACAATTAAGGCAAACCCACCAGTGTAAACATTGCCCAATCTTGAGGATTAGGATGTTGTTTCATCGTCACCAACATCGCTTGACGCAACGCCGCCGCTTTATCAGGATTTTTACTTAAAATACTATGAAACTCAGTCATTAATGTCGCCGTTGGTTCATCAGGAATATTGCCCAGCGTCGCAATCACACTATTAGCACCCGCCACAAAAAACGCCCGCGATAACCCAATGACACCATCACCTGTGATTTTTCCTAAAGCCGAATCACAACTACTCAAAACCACCAAGTCGGCTTTTAACTTCAGCTTGCTAACTTCACTACCTGTTAACCAACCATCATCTTGACTAGAAGGTGCAAACGCCAGTAAACCAGGAATTTCTAGAGATTTACCCAAAAATCCCGTTGTTGCCAAATGAATAATCCTAGCGCTGGACATTCCCTTAACAACAGCAGTTTCAGTTGCCGCATCCCCTATCAAAGCCTGGGTATTATAGATACTGGCAATATTTTTGGCTTCCTTTTCTGCACCAGGCAATGGCGATAACTTGCTAAATTGCTCACCAGGATTCATGGGTTTAGTTGGCATGGTAGGATTACCAACAATCAGCACATCTTGAGTAGCAGTTGTATTTGCAGTACGTCGTTTTGCCAGTAAATCCAAAACTTGAATTGACGGTGCGTTAGAAATAGTATGTTTCTCAATTAAATATTTATTATTTTCATCTTGTAGCGCTGCAAAAGGCACAAGAAATAATTTATCTTGAGGAATAAAAATTACTCTAGAATCTGGGTTAGTTGGTAATAAATCAGCAATAGGCTGAATCAGTAATTGATGTAATTGTTTCCAGGTTAATGCAGAAGGATTTTTAGGGGTCTTGGATGTTATGATTCCGCCTTTATCTCGCTCAGTTATACTGCCATTACTAGCTTGAATTTGCTGAATCAAATTTGCCAGATTAGTCTGATTTTTCTTTTGCCAAGCTTGTACATCAACCCGGCGAAAAGCAATTTCACCAGTAGGCGAAATTACCCAAACTACCAATTCTGATGCTTGAGTTTGTCTTTTACCATTAACATCAGAATTTTCGCTTAAACTTAAAACTGTATATTGCACAATTGTAGCGTTTTGATTTTTAGCAACTTGCTTAATTTCCTCAACCTTTGGCGGAGCGACATTTTTTGTTGGTAAACTCTGCACTAATAAATCAACTAAACCCCGATTTCTACTGCGTTCTTCAACTTCTAACGCTGCTGTGGATTGATTTTGAACAATGAGCGACTTCAGCAGTTGTTGAGAAACTGGTGTTTGCTTTTCTAATGACGATTTTTCTAATGCTAGAGTCAAACTTAAAGGCAAAGTTAGGCAAGTAGTAAAGCTAATAAATGCCAGAGCTAATTTTAATTGCATATCTCCTATTTCTCACTAATTTTATGTAAGTTTTATCGATGATTTTAAAACTATTTTTTGTAAGCCAAACCAATCTAATTTACATCCATAAAGCCTATAAATATTGTGGGATTGGCATCTTGCCTGCCCAAATAATGTAAATTAAATATAGAATAGCCTATTATTACAAATAGTAATAAAGCCCCATAACTCATTAATGGTGTGTTGTCTGGTAGCGCAACACACCAGAAATTAAACTAATTTGTAATTCGTAATTATACCCCAATAAGTAAATTACGAATCAGAATTCAGGAGTCAGAAGAGTTAAATAATGAGGAGAAACATTTGATAAATAAATTTACCAATCTACTAGATTACCTCTAAATTCTGAGTTTTGACTTCTGACTTCTAGATGCTGAATTCTTACAATTACGGATTACGAATTACAAATTAATTACGCATTCCGTATCCGTTCTAAAGCATCAAGAGACTTTTGAGCAAGTTCTTTTTCTCCAGCTTTTTGGAAAACGTTTGCTGCTGTTTGCAAATCGGAAATTGCTAGTTGCTTACTTCCTAAAGCATAATTAGACATACCCCGGAATAAATACGCATAACCAATATTAGAATCCAGATTAAGAGTTTGGTCAAAATCAGATTTAGCTTCCTGGTATTGCTTTAAACTGAAGTAAGCAAACCCTCTACCAAGATAAGCGTATGGGTGATTAGGTGCTGTCTGAATTGCTTGGTTAAATGCTTGAATAGCTCCTCGATAATCATCCTTTTCTAACAATGCAAATCCTTGCTCTAGATAAGATTTTGGGTTATTATTCTCATCTCTAGCTTGCGTAAAATTAGATTCAACTTGCAACTTTTCTGCTTGTGGTTTTAACTCTATGCTGGGTAAGTTTTGAGCATTAGCCTTGGGAGTACAAACCATTAAACCGAATAAAATCATTCCTGAAGCTAAAACTTTGAATCCTTTCATTTTTAATTCTCCAATTAAATACATGACAAACAGTGTTGAATATGGATGAGAAATTCTTATTTCTCATAAAATGGTTGTAGATACACCTTGATATCGACTTTGTTACCTATGCATTACCCTTAGCTTTGGTTGACTATATATAGTTCTCAGCCCAGTAGGGGGTATGCAGTTTTGAAAATTGAAATTGTTTCACTTTTCTGTTTATCTATATCTCTGGCGGCTGAGGGGGTATGCAAAAATTCATCCCAATTCAAAATCTAAAATCTAAAATCTAAAATGGTATAACAAAGCCCACTTACCCCTTCAGGAAAGCTAGAGGTTAAAGGTGGGCTGGGTATCAACTTTCAGATGGCGGACGGAGTGTGGGGTGCGTGACTACTTATCCTCACATAACTGCTTTAACAAATCTTTTGTCTGGGAAGGTAACTCTTTGGCAAGATTAGGAACCGAATACACTTGCTGCAATACATCAGACCATAACTCATGTTTAGCAAAAAAATCTGCTTTTTCTAGAGCAATTGTTTTCTCATCTGCACCTTGGGTTTGCAATCGCTGTTCCAAAGCCTTCAGTTCATCAGTTATTTGCTGACGTTCTTGTGTACCCATCACTTGAAACTTTGCAACTATAGTGGGATTTTCACCAAGAAATCCTTTCCAATCATAGCTGCTCCCTGGTTGTAGTGCTTGTTCTCCTTGATAAACTGCCAATGTTTCTGGATTAGTAACTTTTTGATGCCAAAAATTTTTCTGATTGCGTGCTTTTGACACAGCAATTTCCTTTAAATTACCCTGCCATATAAACATGGGGTTAGTACTATAAATTTTTCCATTAGGAGTAATCAGACATAAACCTTCTTGGGGACGCGAAATTGGACGCTGTTTTTTCTTGCCTATTAACCAGTCAAAAATACCTGTCCAAGATACTACCTGTGATTTGGTTTGCCCGATGGTTATCTCTGGACTAATTAACAACGCAGCTACAACAGAACTTGATAATAAACCTGCCAAAATTAACAAGCGAATTCCAAGTATTTTATTAAGCATTTTTCTTCCTCAATCCTGATAATATATACATCCAGAAAGTAGCAGATGGTAAAAATAAAGGTACTAAAAGGCTGAGAGTTATGTAGATTTGCATTGATATCAATGCATAAATTAGATTACCACCAATAAGTAAAGCAATAAATAAATGACTACTGCGTTTACTCTGCTGATTTTGCAACAGAAATAATTTTGTTCCTTTGCCTAACAATATTGCCATACCAATTATCCACAAATCAGGAATGGGGATAATCAGGTGTTGTTTAATCAAGTTCTGAATCATGTAAGCGTTAATTTCTACCCCTGCCATCTCTTGCAACAAGCCAGTTGTGGGATTTTGTATTCGCCAATAAGCTACCCCCAGTGGTAGGGGAAAAATATCGCTATGATCATCTGATAATCCCGAATCTTTATATCCAGCCGCACCAATTAATACAACTTGCTGTTGGAAATTTTCTGGCTTGAGAGTTGTATTGTTCTTTAAATAATTACCTGCATTAATTACCTGATAAACTTGATTAGGTGGTAGGGAATAGTCAATAATTGGATATAACCAAGCTTGTCCAAAATATTCAGAAAATCTACTAACTGTTGACAAACGTAATTTGCGTATTTTTTGACTCAAAGATAAATTTTTGGGAGTCTCATTCAGATATTTAATTAAATCTGTACGTAAATCAGGATTTCGCCAAGATTGTGGTTGTGGCAGATTTGCAGGTAATTTTTCTTGATTTATCCCAGATACTAAGGTTATTAAATAGGTAAATGGACAACTTTGTATACAATCTTGATTTGTATTTACTAATGATAGATGTCCTTGATGGTGATCGACATAACCTTGCAGAGTTTGATTAAGATTAGCAACGCTTTTATTTACACCCTGTTCTTGATTATCATCATTCAACATTGAGCCAAAGATAAACCATGTACCATTTTGGTTAATAGAATTGACTACAGATTTAGCTAGAATCTTATCTTCATCTGTGATTCTGTCAAACAGATAGTCTATAGCAATAACCTTGGCATTATCTTTAGTTAGTTTATCAATTAATCGCGCAAAATAACTCCGGTCAAGAGGATTAAATTTATTAGCTTTAGTATTAACTTCATTCAATGATTTTTCATCAATATGAATCAGCAAAACTGGTGGTGTATTGCCTTTTGGTACTTGTTGAGTCACATCTCTATACACTGCTTGCATACCAATTTGTAGGTCGATTACAGCTTGCCGTACAGGAGTAATCAGACTTAAAATAACTATTGTTCCTAATGCCACAGTTTCACGGCTTGTCGGTAGCCATTGCTGAATTTTATGCTTAATACCATTTGGTTGTAAACGGAATAATTCGGCGTTGGGATGACGAAATAAAGAAGGAATTAGGTAAGCACTAGGATAGGTAAGATTTTTTTCAACTTTGAGATAATCACTTGCGGTTAATAATGCTTCGTGAACATCTTGATATTCTTTCAACGCATTTAAAAATTGCACAAAAAATTCCCCAGCTACGCGATTATGTATTTTTTCGCGCATAATTGCAACTTGACTTAAGCCTAAATCTATTAATTTATTCGCAATACTTAAACCATCGCAGGAATTAAATATAGCGAATTTTAAACCATTATTAATAGCAGTTGTCAATGGCTTTTCAATTTCACTTAAAGATATGCTGACATTAGGCGCAATTGATATTTGACCTCCAGTAAAAGTAGTTTCATTACTATGTCCCGCAAAAAATAGCATATCCCAGCTTTGAGCAGTCAGAGTGGTAATTATTTCATCTTTCCAATTATTAATATCTTTCTGTTTGTCCCAACGAATTGATTTAACTTTAACATTGGCGACTTTTTCGAGTGATGATATAGCACGAGATTCGTCTGCGAAACTTAACCCAGTATCATCACCAAAAATAGCTAAAATTTTAGCTTTTCTAGAAATTTTGGGAAAGGAGTTGGTTACTTCTTGCCTAACATTCAGTGGTTGACGTACAATCCGTAGTTTGCCAGATGTTAATTCTGTGCTGATTTCCCATGCTTCCCAAGGTAAATATTCTAATTCCGGAGAGTTACAACTAATAAAAATATTAATATTGCTGGCAGCATTAGCCTTTAATTCATTGTTGTAATTCTCTACGGCTTGCTTACTAATTTTTGTCCGAATCTCATATAATTTTTCACTACGCAACCATTGATGAAACTCATATAAAAGTTTAGCTTCTGCTTGTACTAATTGAGCCTGCCAATCAACAGGAGGTGGCATAACCATCCCCTTATTTATGACTTTACCTCGCAATTGGTTACTGTAAAAATTAATATAAATTTTCTGCCATTGTTCATGGTCAGCGATAATATTTTCTGGATAACTAATTTCAGATGTAATGTGCTGACCTTGACCCCAGGATAGTTCAAATAAACAGGTTTTCTCAACTTTTTGAATTTTTAAATAAAAATTAGTCACGTCGCTTTGCTCCGAATTTAAAATACCCTGCCTTAAGGCTTACGCCTACAAAATTCAAATCATCGCTATAACTAAGTGAAGGGGTTGTATCCTTTTCGTTTAAACATAGTCTGTGGCGCATTGCTTCATCCTTCAGCATCTGTGTAAATACTCTTAGTTCTCAGCGATGAGGGGGTATGCAGTTTTGGCGGCTAAAGATATTGTCGAGTATTTACCTGAGTAAAAATGCTGAAGATTTCGTGAATTTATGGAGAAAATCCTCAAAGTGCTGGAAAATAGTGTTAAACAGTTATACTCAAAGCACAGCAGCAATTAGGCATATCTATATCAGCCTCAATCTTGCAGTGCCGTGCTATTTGAGTGTATTGTTGCTGAAGTGCGATCGCGCAAAGCTATTGTTGTAGGGGTGGGTTTAACCGACATATCTGTTAGAAGCGTGAATATTTCACAAAATCCGCCCATACAGACAGTGAACCGTCAGCCGTCAACAACTTGAATGTTCCCAGTTTCCTGTTTACCTTGTTATATCAAAGCCAAACGGTGGTAGTGTAACCTCTACATCATCACCTAAACTGGTAGTCACAATAAACTTCTCATCCCAATTGCCAACTAAACAAGTATATAAATACCAATTGCGCTGTTGTGGATTCACACTCTGTTCTAGCAAAACCCCAGTTTTATCGCTGACTCGAAACTTGAAATTTTCTGGTAAGGTATTTGGGGAAGGCGCACCTAAAATTAACAGCAAATTCCAGGAATTGGGTTCAGTTAATGTCGATGAATTCCACCCAATTGCATACAATCTTAGAGGAATTCCGGCTAGGAGAAAACTCTGATATCCACTCCTAGCCGCTAAAGGGATTTCTAGACCTTGTGTTTGCAATTGTGATGTTATCGCCTCTAATTCCTCGGCTGGACTGCGGATTTCTCTTAAAGGTGAAAATCTTGGTAATAGCGTCCAAGCTAGTGATTCCCCAATTTCGTCTAATTCATCCCATAACCAGCGTCCTACATTAATAGCTGGTTGTGTAATTAATTTAATTAAATCTCTTGTGGATGCTTGCAATAAAGTTGTATGGGCGGTGGTGGTTTGTGTCTGGTATTCTTCTATATTTAGACTACTAGTTTGTAGTTGGTATATCCAATCAAGTAATTCAGGAGAAGTTAAAACTACACATCCCTGTTGCCAATTTAAGATTTCCCAAAGTTCTATTTCTGGGTCTTGTAATTGCCACAGTAATGTTGATAATTCACTTTCTTGCGCTGCTAATGTTTGCTGGCGATTATTTGGTATGGCTGGTAAGCTAATCGCCTCTGGTTGTAAAGTTCGTAAATACAGTAACAAGCGGTTTGGGTCGTTGTCAAACCAAGTTAAAGGTATTTCATAATTCCAATCTGCTTGAGGAGATACTGTCTGTACATTATTAATATTTTCTATTAATTGTGGATAGGAGATAAATCCCCTAACAACGCCAAATTCTTGTGATTCTAAAACTTCTACAAATACATAAAAGTGGGGAACGAATTCGGGGATATCTACGACTAATCTAGATAAAGGTATTTGTTCATCCCAGGAATTACCTATGGTAATTAGACAAACTTTAAAATTACCAACTTGTAAATTGGCAACAGTAGGAATGACATTAGCTAAAGCTGGTTTGGTAATTGTACAATCTTGCCAATTAACAATCAGGTTATCATCACGCTCTTGTAGCCATTTTTTAAAGACAAATAACGCTAAAGCATTTAAATAAGTTTGCCATTGACGCCCATCATCAGGAATTGGGCGACTAAATTCTATAGCTTGATGCATCTCTTCAGCATCAAGGCTAATGGCTTCAGTCGGTAAACGTTCAAATTCAAATGACATGGGTAAAGTATTCATAATGTTGCAAAAAGTAAATAATTGTAGAAACGTGATTCATCGCCTCTGTAATCAAGAATTGGTAAAATTGGGGTTTAATTGTTGACAAAGCCGTTGAGAAAAATGACTCATTTTTCCCTGGCTCTGCATACTTAATGCTTCAGTTTCTGCTTGCTTGATTAAACTTGTAATTTGTTCGTTTAGGATATCGGTAATTTGTCGATCTAAGTTAGCAAGACGCTCTGGTGTAGAATATTCTTGTGCTAGTTGGATGACGGCTGCTTTTAACTTTTGCAATGTTTTATGCTCGACATCAGCACGAAATTCTTTAAGTTTCAATAATCGAGTGACTTGATATTGAGCATTTAAGCCTAATTGTTGAGATATCGCATTCATGGATAGCCTCTGACAATGGAATAATTGCAGTGCTAGCAAAAATTGATTAGATTTCTCTGCATCTTTTTTATTTAGCTTGTTTACTCGTGATTGTGTGACTTCAGCTAAGGCTAAATCTAAACAATGCAAGATTTGGTTTCTATATAATTTTAAAAATATTTCTTCATCATTATTATCTGTCATCAGATTGTCAGAATCTGGTGCGGGGATTTGCTCAATTAAAGCAAAGTTTTCATTTAACTGCACATCTAAAGATTCTGTGGTTAAGAAACCACTTCTAACATGAATTCTATATTGTCGCAGCTTATCTGCTAAATTTTGGAGTTGTCGCATCACATTTTCAGGAGATAAGCGAGATATATTTTTTTGCTGGATTTTTGATTCTAATAATTGAGCCATTTTTGCTAATTGCTCAGTGGTGGGTGGTGGACATTTGCTGCGGTTTCCCTGGGCTAGTTGTTGCCAGCGTTCAGTACGATATACTTTGTGATAAGCAGCGAGTAATTTTTGGGCTTGCTCAATTTCTTTGGGTGTGAGGTAATGAAATTCGCCTAAAATTTTGGCTAATTGTTGAGGTTTGGTATCATTCAAAATTGCCCAGTCTCTCACTAAATACAATCCGCATTCTAAAAGAAATTTTTCTAGTTCATTATGCTGTTTTACCTTGCGGCTTACCCAAGTAGTCAGCAGGCTTTTTTCGGGGTCAAAAGTTTGTAAAACTTCTCGCCCAAAGGATTGATATTTAGTAGCTGGTTCTAAACTATCATCGTCATCCAAAACATAACGAAATAAATCGCGCTCAGTAAATCCGTGAAAATCCCCAAATTGGCGGGCGAGGTGTAAACAAGCTTGTTGAATTTGCCAGGATATAAAACAGAGTAAACAGCGTTGTGCTAGTAAGCTTGGCTGTGTGGCAGCATTGCGAGATAATTCTAGTAAGCGCTGCTGTATGATTGTGTCTGAGATTTCATCGATATTTGGTAAGTCTGCAAAGGTGGTAGTAAAAAAAGACTTGGCGTTTTCCAGTTCTGGGAATTTGAGATTCCCTGTGCCATCTAGGGTTACTAATGTCCAGTATTTTAACTTGCTCATTGGTAAATTTGTGTTTTTAATTATTAGTTGTTAATTGTCTCATCTCCCCTGGATTCGAGCCGTTATTGTTTCTTAACTCTCGGCGGGTTGGGGATATGCAGTTTTTGGGCGGGTAGTCAGGTGATTTTTTTGTAAAGTTTCGGCTTGGGGTTGAGGGTTGGATATAGGTTTTAAGTTAAGTCCCGAAATTCCGCCTGTCCCGATATATCGCCGTCACCCTAGAAGGGTGCGGCTAATTGAACAAGAGCTTACCTCCGTGGGCTAAGAAAATTCAGCCCACGAAGGTGGGCTTTGATAGCGTGAGCCAGTGGCTTATAGCCTGCGGGCGATATGTCGGGTAAGTGAGAAAACAATGTAGATCACCATTGAAAAATCATACTCACCATTCGCCAACGGTATCTCAAACTTGCATACCCCCCACCCTGCTTAGAAGTATGTAAAAGTAAGCCATCAAATCACGGAGGTATTGGGGAGCATCCCACTTTTTTACCTGTCATTGCGAGCGAAGCGTTCGCGTTAGCGTCTCGAAGAGAAGCAATCGCAAAGGATGGGATTGCTTCATTCCGCTTCGCTCCATTCGCAATGACAAACAAAATAACGGGGGTATTGCGGTTAATTTATGCCAAAACTTAGCCAAATTCATCAAATCTTTAGCATTTTTACTGAGCTAAAAAGCATAACCTAATTACTTAAGCCCCATCCACTCTTAACTTCATAATTCATCATTCCTCATGCGTTTTCACAAAATTGCTCTAAGTTTCCTCGCCCTAGTTATCGCCACAGCTTCCACACCGATAAATTTCAGCCTTTGGGGAACGCCAGGAGATTTACGAGTACTGGCGCAAACACCACAAGCTAAGAAAGCCGAAGCTGATAGATTGTTGGATCAAGGAGTTCAGCAGTTTCAAACCAGTCAATTTGAAGCTGCATTGCGATCGTGGCAACAAGCACTGATTATTTATCGAGAAATCAAAGACCGTCAAGGAGAGGGTGCGGCGCTGGGTAATCTCGGTAATGCTTACCATGCATTGGGAGACTACCCAAAAGCCATTGAGTACCAGCAGCAGAGATTAGCGATCGCCCGAGAAATTAAAGACCGATTAGGGGAGGGTGCGGCGCTGGGTAATCTCGGTCTTGCTTACTTTTCTTTGGGAGACTACCCAAAAGCGATTGAGTACCACTCAAAAAGTTTAGCGATCGCCCGGGAAATTCAAGATAGATTAGGCGAGGGTACGGCGCTGGGTAATCTCGGTAGTGCTTACTATGCTTTGGGAGACTACCCAAAAGCGATTGAGTACCACCAGCAGAGATTAGCGATCGCCCGAGAAATTAAAGATAGATTAGGGGAGGGACAGTCACTGGGTAATCTCGGTATTGCTTACGATGCATTGGGAGACTACCCAAAAGCCATTGAGTACCAGCAGCAGCACTTAGCGATCGCCCGGGAAATTAAAGACCGATTAGGGGAGGGAAAGTCACTGGGTAATCTCGGTCTTGCTTACTATTCTTTGGGAGACTACCCAAAAGCGATTGAGTACCACCAGCAGCACTTAGCGATCGCCCGGGAAATTAGAGATAGATTAGGTGAGGGACAGTCCCTGGGTAATCTCGGTATTGCTTACGATGCATTGGGAGACTACCCAAAAGCCATTGAGTACCATCAGCAGAGATTAGCGATCGCCCGGGAAATTAAAGATAGATTAGGTGAGGGACAGTCCCTGGGTAATCTCGGTCTTGTTTACCGTGCATTGGAAGACTACCCAAAAGCCATTGAGTACCATCAGCAGAGATTAGCGATCGCCCGGGAAATTAAAGATAGATTAGGGGAGGGAATTTCTTTAAACAATCTAGGAAATGCTTTCTACAAACAAGGAAATTTCCGCGCCGCAGAGAAAACCCTGTATGAGGGAATTAAGGTTTGGGAATCTCTGCGAGATAAAAAGTTAGCTGATACTAACAAAGTTTCTTTTTTTGACACCCAAAGCAGCACCTACAGAATTTTACAAGAAGTCCTAATTGCCCAAAATAAAACTGATGCGGCTTTAGAAATTGCCGAACGCGGTCGTGCTAGGGCGTTTGTTGAGTTGTTAGCATCTCGTGTATCTACTAATAATAAACAGGCGGATAAATCACCGCAAGCACCGACAATTGCCCAGATTAAACAAATTGCTAAACAGCAAAATGCTACTCTCGTGCAATATTCTATTATTTATGATGAATTCAAAGGAGCAGGTAAAGAACAATTCAAAGAATCAGACCTCTATATTTGGGTTGTCAAACCGAATGGTGAAATCACATTCCGCAAAGCTGACCTCAAACCCCTATGGCAAAAAGATAATACAACTTTAGATAAATTAGTGAATCAAAGCCGTCTAGGTATTGGTGTGGTTAGAGGTGGGCGTGCTGGCGGTATTATCTCCCAAGTCAATCCTGATGCTGCAAACTTGAAAAAGCCATTACAAAAACTGCATGAAATTTTAATTAAAGATATCGCTGATTTATTACCAAAAAATCCTAATGATAGAGTTATTTTCATTCCTCAAGGTTCTTTATTTCTTGCGCCCTTCCCAGCTTTGCGAGATGAACAAGGTAAATATTTAATTGAAAAACATACCATTCTCACCGCCCCAGCTATTCAGGTGTTAGATTTTACTCATCAATTAGTGGCAGGGAGACAAACTAATTATAATAACGCCTTAATTGTCGGTAATCCTACTATGCCTTTAGTGTCTACGGAACCTAACAAACCTGCAACACGGTTAGATCCACTACCAGGGGCGGAACTGGAAGCAAAGACGATTGCTAAGATGTTGAAAACTCAGGCGATTCTGGGTAAAGAGGCGACGAAAGCTAATATATTGCAACGCTTATCAACAGTTGATGTGATTCATCTTGCTACACACGGTTGGGCTGATGATAACCGGGGTTTGGGTAGCTGGATTGCTTTTGCACCATCGGGTAATGATGATGGTTTACTCAAGGCTGAGGAAATTTTAGATTTAAAAATCAAGGCTCAGTTAGTCGTTCTCAGTGCTTGTGAAACGGGGAAAGGGCAACTTTCGGGTGATGGGGTGATTGGGTTGTCGCGTTCGTTGATTTTGGCGGGTGTTCCGAGTGTGTTGGTGTCGCTGTGGCAAGTACCGGATGAACCGACACAATATTTAATGGTGGAGTTTTATAAGAGTTTGCAAACTCAGCCTGATAAAGCGTTGGCTTTGCGTCAGGCGATGTTGAAGACGAAGGAGAAGTTTCCGAACCCTGTGAATTGGGCGGCGTTTACGTTGATTGGGGAACGGTAATTCGTAATTCGTAATTCGTAATTCGTAATTCGTAATTCGTAATTCGTAATTCGTAATTGGTCATTTGTCATTTGTCATTGGTCATTATTTAGGGAATCTCTAATATCGATAGATTTTTTGTGAGGAGACGGGGTTTTGCTTTGTCCCGATAATATATTCTAGAGGGCATGGCAGTGCCAGTGCCCCTACAATCTGTTTTTTTTGCTGAAAATGCGCTGGCTTTATCATTTACAGATATTGAGGACTAATTTTTAGATTTTTGGTAAAGAGAAAAGGCGATTTCCTTCTCGTTTATCGAAATCAAGTACTCGTTTTCTTGTTTTAGGTAAGCAAAAAGCCATTTCACCTTCTCGTTAAGCCTTAACGCTTTCTCATTTTGGTGTTTTCCGCAAGTAAAATACCATTTCATCTACTCATTAAGCCTTAACGCTTACTCATTTCGGTAAATCACGCACTCATTTTAGTGTTTTCCGCAAGTAATAAGCCTTATCGCTTACTCATTTCGGTATATCGCGCAATCATTTTAGTGTTTTCCGCAGCTAAAAAGGTATATTGCTGGCTCAAAAATTGCGATGTTTGACAATAAGCGGCTGTGTAGTTACGCTTTGTTGTTTTTTGCGATGCCTAGGTTGGGCTACGCCTACGCATTTGTTCTCAAAACAAATTGGGTAATTGAAAAACACTAATAAATCATAGATTTCGCTTCGGGGCATGGCATTGCCCGTACGTGTCAACTTAACGTGAAACCCGCTTGGTGGAAAGGTTTTGCCCTCACCCCCAGCCCCTCTCCCTGTGGGAGAGGGGAGCCTGAGATTCAATTCCCCTTCTCCCTAGGGAGAAGGGGTTAGGGGATGAGGGCGAGAGGGTTTTGCACAACGCTTGCCCGATATAGCTTTCGGCTTAAGTTGACACCAATGGGCATTGCCATGCCCCTACCTGCTTACCTTATTTATCGGAAATACGCTGTATATCTAACGTAAAATATTGATGAGTTCTCTTTTAGAAGCAATATTAAAGCAAGCTCAAGGTTTGTCACGAGAGGAACAGCTGGAGTTAATTCAACATTTAACAGAGCAAGTATCTACCCAGTCAGAAACTCCAGCCAAACCAAAGCGTAAAGTGACTGAGTTTTATGGAGTTGTACCTAATTTATTATCGGGGATGGATGCTCAAGTTTGGGTTGACCAACTGCGTTCGGAGTGGGATGAACGTAAAGTTTTAGGTGCATTGGAAATTTGAAAATGTTTTTCTAACTGCATACCCCCTCACCCTTCAGAGATAAGTATCTCCAACACCAAAATTGGAGAAATCTTTGTGAAACGTTTGCTTTCTAGCGTTGTACTTACTAGCTATATTTTGGGTATTGCTAGCGTGGCTATCCTACCTCTGCAACGGCAAGTTACCGCACAAGTACAGAAAAATAATGAGCTTTTTTACACATTTTACGGTCAAAAAATTCCCTTGTCTGTGCGTCAAGATACTGTAGCTGTGGCTTTTAAACCAGTTAGGACAAGGGGAAAAGCTCTGTTTCAACAATTACAAGATGATTTACGCTCTGGTAGGGGAGGCGTTCGGGATCTGAGTCAAAGTAGTGGTGTTAATGTAGAAGTCAATCCTTTGGGTGCTAATTTTGCTTTAGTCAAACTACCCACATCAACCCGTAATTCTGTCACCAATTTACAACAGCTAATTCAAAAGCAACCTTATGTCCAAGAAACTTTACCTGTATTGACTCGCACCACGGGAGATAGTAATTCTGGATCAAAGCAACAAACGATTGTGCTACCAAATGAAATTATCGTCAACTTTGAACCAGGACTTTCTGATAGTCAAAAACAGTTAATTTTAGTCCGCAATAATCTAGAAGTTGTCAGACAGCTACGTTTTAGTAAAAATCATTATGTAGTACGTCCTAAATCAGTTTCTGGGACAGCAGTTTTATCTATCGCCAATCAATTAACGGATATGGCGGGAATCCAATCAGCGACTCCGAATTTTATTCAGACTACATCTTATCAAACTCTGGCGGCGAATTCATTAACGGAAACTCCCAACGCCAAAGCAAATCTGCAAAGTTTACTCGCTACTTTACCTCAACCTAAAGACACACCCCAGACTACATCTTTACTTCCTTTACAGTGGCATCTCAACAGTACACCTCGGCGCGGTCAATTTCTCCCTCGTACTGATATCCGCGCTACAGAAGCTTGGAAAAACAGCAATGGCGGACGGGATGTGGTTGTAGCAGTAATTGATAGTGTGATTCAATGGGATCATCCAGATTTAGCTAAGAATCTCTACAATTCTGGCAATAGCCCCGATAAATTACCCAATGAACAATACGGTTGGGATTTTTCTAGCGGTAAAGAAGGTGATGCAGATACGCGCCTTGGATCTGATGAATTAGCAACTGTGCAAGCTCATTTTCAAAACACCTTTGTACTTTCATCTGAGGAATTACTGAAAAAATATGCCAGTCTTGCTGAAGCATTAAAGCAGAGATTTCCTAATGCTTCCTCTGGTCAAATTGTACTCTACATCAAAAATTATATTCGCAATGAAATCGCCGCAGAATTTCACGGAACTTGGAGTGCGGGTGTGATTGCGGCAAATTCTGAAGATAAATCTGGTGTGTTGGGTGTTGCGCCTCATGCCAAAATTCTCCCAGTGCGGGTATTTGGCTTGGGCGGTAAGATTGACTCAGCATCTTTGATTGAAGCTATAGGTTATTCTAACGCCCGTGGTGCAGATATCATTAATATGAGTTTGGGTGGCTTATTACCAGATGAAGGTTTGACCGAGCAAATTTTTGATGTGCTGGATAATAACCCCAAATTAGTAATTGTGGCTTCCGCAGGTAACGAGAATTTAGACGGCGTGAGTTTCCCGGCGGCGATTCCTGGGGTAATCTCAGTAGGAGCGACAAACGTTGTCGGAAATCGCACCGCTTACAGCAGCTACGGTGGTGGTTTACAAGTTGTCGCTCCTGGTGGAGATTTAACAAATGCTGCTAGTGGAGGGATTTTAACGACTGGCGGAACTTTCCTTGATGGTTTCTGGCAAGGAATGAAGGTGCCAGATTATGCTTGGGGTGTGGCTTTAGATCCCTTGGGTAAATACGTACAAGTTCAGGGTACTTCCTTCTCTGCGCCAGTGGTGTCGGGTGTGGTGGCGTTGATGAAAGGGGAAGATGGACAACGGCGCTTAAATCGAGAGGGGATTGTGAAAATTCTCAAATCTACTGCCAGTTACAATGGCTTAACGCTGAGTAAAGGTGATATCAATCGCTACCGCTTACAAGCAGATGTGGGGTTTGGTGCAGCCGGGGATTTTCCATATGTGCGTCCTTCTGGGGTGTTTGGTAAGGCTAAACCTGTGTCAGCAGAACAGTATTATTTCGGTAGTGGGTTGATTAATGCTGAGGCGGCTGTGGCTCAAGTGAAGCGGTAATTTGTAATTCGTAATTCGTAATTTGGAATTTTTGCGAAGCGATCGCATTCAGTCGCTACTTCTTGAATATGGCGATCGCACATGTATGAGTAAAGTGCGATCGCAATAAAAGTGCATATCCCCACCCTGCTCAGAAATATATAAAAGTAAGCCAGCAAATAACGCTAGTTTTGCGGTTAATTTATGCCAAAATTTCGCCAAATTTACCCAATATGTAGCATTTTTACAAGCTAAAAAGCTTAAATTAATTACTTAAGCCCCTTAATTTCCCCGTCTAATCCTAACTTCATCCTTCAGTATGCGTTTTCCTAACATTGGTATAAGTTTCCTCGCCCTAGTTATCGCTACGGCTTCCACTCCCATAACTTTAAGCCTTTCCTCCTCACCAGGAGAGTTACGAGTTCTGGCGCAAACAACAGCTGACCGCAAAGCCGAAGCAGAAAGACTTCTGCAACAAGGTCGTGAGCAGTATCAAATCAGTCAATTAGAAGCAGCATTACAGTCTTGGCAACAAGCGCTGATTATATTTCGAGAAATCAAAGACCGTAAAGGTGAGGGAAAATCTCTGAACAATCTGGGAAATGTCTACTATGAGCAGGGAAATTACCCCAAGGCGATTGATTACTACCAGCAGAGTTTGGCGATCACACGGGAGATTAAAGACCAAAAGGGAGAAGTGAATGCTTTAGGCAATCTGGGAATTAATTACGATGCACTGGGAGATTACCTTAAAGCTATTGAGTACCAAGAGCAGAGTTTGAAACTCGCACGGGAAATCAAAGACAGGAAAGCGGAAGGGCAATCTTTAGGGGATCTGGGAAATTCTTACTATTCTTTGGGAGACTACACTAAGGCTATTGATTACCATCAGCAGAGTTTAAAAATCGCACGGGAAATTAACAACCGACAAGGGGAAGGGGATGCTGTCAACAATTTAGGAAATACCTATCAATCTCTAGGAAAATACACCCAGGCTATTGATTATTACAAGCAGAGTTTAGCATTTGCGCGGGAAATTAAAGACCGCAAAGGACAGGGGACTGCTCTCAACAATCTAGGAAATTCTTACACTTCTTTGGGAGACTATCCCAAAGCAATTGAGTACCTGGAGCAGAGTTTGAAGCTTGCACGAGAAATCAAAAACCGAAACGGCCAGGGGAATGCTCTCAACAATTTGGGAAATGCCTATCAAGCTCTAGGAAAATACACCCAGGCGATTGATTATTATCAGCAGAGTTTGGAGATCGTGCGGGACATCAAAGACCGAAACGGGGAAGGGAAAGTTCTCAACAATTTGGGAAGGACTTACCGCGCTCTGGGAGACTACAATAAAGCCATTGATTATTATCAGCAGAGCTTGGTAATCAGCCGTGAAATCAAAGACCGAAACGGCGTGGGAGTTGCTCTCAACAATTTGGGAATTACTTACTATGCTTTGGGAGACTACACCAAAGCCATTGATTACCTGCAACAGAGTTTGCTAATCAGCCGTGAAATCAAAAACCGAAACGGAGAGGGAAATACTTTAGGTAATTTGGGAAATACCTACCATGCTTTGGGAGATTACCCTAAAGCCATTGATTACCACCGACAGCATTTGGCGATCGCACAAGAAATTAAAGACCGAAACGGTGAGGGGAAAGGTCTAGGCAATTTGGGAAATGCCTACTATGCTTTGGGAGACTACGCCAAAGGCATTGATTATCACCAGCAGAATTTGGCGATCGCTCGTGAAATTAAAGACCGAAACGGAGAGGGAAATGCTCTGGGTAATCTAGGAATTATCTACCATATTTTGGGAAACTACGCCAAAGCCATTGATTACCACCGCCAGCATTTAGCGATCGCACGGGAAATCAAAGACCGAAACGGAGAAGGGAAGGCTCTAAGCAATCTGGGAAATACCTACCATGCTTTGGGAGATTACCCTAAAGCCATTGATTACCACCGCCAGCATTTGGCGATCGCACGGGAAATCAAAGACCGAAATGGAGAGGGATCTGCTCTGGGTAATCTGGGAAATGCCTACCATGCTTTAGGAGACTACGCCAAAGCGATTGATTACCATCGCCAGCATTTGGCGATCGCTCGTGAAATTCAAGACCGAAACGGAGAAGGGACTGCTCTGGGCAATTTGGGAATGGCTTACCGTGTGCTGGGAGACTACCCCAAAGCGATTGATTATCATCAGCAGTATTTGGCGATCGCACGGGAAATCAAAGACCTTTCAGGAGAAGGAAGAAGTCTAAATAATTTAGGATTTGCTTTCTACAAACAAGGCAATTTCCAAGAGGCTAAAAAAACTCTCTATGCTGGCATTACAGTTTGGGAATCTCTCCGGGAAAGATTAGGTAAAAATGATAGCTACAAAATCTCAATTTTTGAGGAACAAGCTAAGACTTACCGCACACTGCAACAAGTCCTGATTGCTCAGGGTAAAACTCAAGAAGCTTTAGAAATTTCTGAGCGAGGGCGTAGTAGGGCATTTATTGAGTTATTGACTTCACGTTTGTCTAGCAAAAGTACAAGTCAAAATCAAGAATTTCCTGTTGATAAACCTACATTATCCTTGCTACAACAAATCGCCAAACAACAAAAAGCGACACTGGTTGAATATTCAATTATTTATGATGAATTTAAGATTCAGGGTAAACCAGAAACCAAAGAATCAGAACTCTACATTTGGGTAATCAAACCCACAGGTGAAGTTACCTTTCGCAAAGCTGACCTGAAACCTTTATGGCAAAAAGATAATATAACTTTAAATGAATTAGTCACCAAAAGTCGTGAGTCAATCGGTGTCATAGGTCGTGGGATTACAGTAACTCACAACCCCAATCCGACTAAAGTAAAACAGCGCTTTCAAAAGCTGCACGAATTACTCATTAATCCTATTGCTGACTTGCTACCAAAAAATCCTGATGAGCGAGTCACATTTATACCGCAATCATCTTTATTCCTTGTCCCCTTCGCAGCTTTACAAGATCAGCAAGGTAAATATTTAATTGAAAAACACACTATCCTCACTGCCCCAGCAATTCAAGTATTAGATTTAACTCACAAACAACGGCAGAAAGTTTCTGGTAATCAAGCTTTAGTCGTGGGTAACCCAATTATGCCTAAAGTTGCTCCTTCTATTGGAAAAGTAGCGCAACAACTTTCTACTTTACCAGGTGCGGAAAAAGAAGCAAAAGAAATAGCGCAACTGTTAAATACCAAAGCCATCACAGGTAAAGAAGCAACCAAAGCCGCATTTATTCAAAAATTACCCCAAGCGAGATTTATTCATCTAGCTACCCACGGCTTACTTGATGATTTTAAAGGTTTGGGTGTCCCCGGTGCTGTGGCTCTCGCCCCTGATGGTAAAGATAACGGCTTGCTGACTGCAAATGAAATTTTAGATTTAAACATCAACGCCGAATTAGTTGTATTAAGTGCTTGCGATACCGCACAAGGTAAACTTACAGGAGATGGTGTTATTGGTTTATCTCGCGCCTTAATTTCTGCGGGTGCGCCAAGTGTGATTGTTACATTATGGTCAATTCCCGATAGTCCTTCGGCATTATTGATGGGGGAATTTTACCGCCAGTTACAGAAAAATCCTGATAAAGCACAGGCGTTGCGTCAAGCAATGTTGGTGACGATGAAACAGCATCCTCATCCTAGCGCTTGGGCTGCATTTACTTTGATTGGGGAAGCGAAGTAAGCGCTCTGGCATTGTCAGTCGGTGCAATTCAATTGCAGATATAACAAAGCGATCGCATCTCCTCAAATTTCTCAAACATTAGGGTGTGTCATAATTCTGCGATCGTACAGAACTATA